>NZ_WNXF01000004.1:0-271853 GCF_010993675.1 Modicisalibacter sp. 'Wilcox' | reverse complement strand
TGAGACGGAATCGGAGGTCAAAAAATGCTCGCTGACGGCGATAGGGAAAGTGTCGACGCCGGCATCACGGATTCAGGAGATAGAGACCTGTATAGGTGATTACTTATGATGGTAATGAAGTAATGGATATCTTATAGAAGAACTATAAGACCCACTGAAAGTGGGGCTTCGCCCCCTCTACTACCACCACCTGAACCATGTCAGATGTAGCCGACTTCAACGCAGTGCCCCCTCAAATCATCTGCGCCGGTCTTGTCCGGTTCACGTCTGCCCCAACTGCCACCAGTCTGCTTGTGCCAACTGGTGCGTTCATACAGCTCATGCCGGAAGCTCAAAGGAAGTAGGCCTCTGGGGACGCTGCATGTGCGTCTCCCGGTGAGGTCTTTCTATACGGCGACAACAGCTGATCATTCGTGATCTGAAATTGTCGCTTCTTCTCCAATACTGTCACCTAATTGAACGTCGCCGATCTTGCAGCGATCTTGCATGTTGCTGTTCAGGGGTTTCCCCTCCGTCAAACGCGGTGAACCTGGGTACGGGATTACACAGCCTCCGCGTGTTGCGGTTGGGGGATGGCCGGGTAGGATTCCTTGCCAAGGGTCTCGTCAATCACTGCGATTGCACGATCCTGCGCTTCCTGAAGCCTCTTGGCATCATAGCCTTTGCTGTAATAGCCGTAGCTCATGGTGAGCCCCTTACGACTGTGGCCGAGGAGGTAGGCAGCTACCAACTCCGAGACATCGCCCTGTTGCAATGCTGTAGCCATCATTACCCGGAATGAATGGAAGCCTTTGTCCTGGCGCTCGGTTACGTGCTTTCGCTTGATCTCGCCGAATCGCTTGGTAGCCAGATAGGCAAGCCGTCCATCCGGTCGAATACTCACCAGATCATGGAAGAGATATTCCGAGCCCGCATGGGCTGCGTCCGTTCTGAGTTTCTCAACTTGGGGGAGGCAAGGCTTTGGCACCGGAATCCATCGGGTCGCTGCTTCTGTCTTGCCGTCCTCCTGCGAGGCTATACCCATGAGAAGAACGCCATCCTCTTTCTTGAAGTCATGGAGCCTCAGGCTGACCAACTCGCTGATTCGAGCCCCGGTGTAGAGCCCCATCCGGGTTAGAAGCTGCATCGAGAAAGGCTGGCGCTCCATGGCTGCCATGAGATCTTTCAGCTCGGAGGGTGTGAAAGGCTGTTTCTTCTGACGCCCCTTAGTGGTGTTGATCTTGTGCTTCTCGAAGGGGTTGTTAGCCGATACCCAGGCCCGTGCATAGGCATAGTCCCATAGCGTCTTCAGGCGGGAGATATGGCCCTGCACGGTGGCCCCTGATAGCTTCTCCCTGCAGTGCTCAATGAAATCAAACACCTTAGAGCGTTCGATCATGCTCATCTGGATATCACTGCTGTTGAGGTAACGCAGGAAAGCAGTAACGGTCTTTTTGAAGCGGCTTCTGGTGCCTTCGGTGTGGAGCTGCTCACGCTCACTGTTCCTGATGAAGTAGTCGAGCACCTCCTTCAAGGTCACGCCATATTTCTCACTCTCGGACTTGCCTTGCGTAACGGCCTTGAAGGCTTCCACATACTCAGGATCGGTCGCTCGGCCAACTGATTCGGGGTCCAAGACTTCATCCCAAGTCACACCTGGGCCAACGAACCGATCCCCGGCCACCTGACTCAGCTGGTCGACATACTGCAGGAATCGCTGGCGGGGCTGCTCCTGAACCTTCAACAGCCGCTCTCTTTGGCGTAGCTGTCCAAGGAGGATGTCTCGCTTCTCCCGCGCCTCCCTGATGTCCCCCGTCTCCAGGGACTGCTCAATGATGTCTCGGTCGGGGTAGAGGGGCTTCAGCGCCTTCGGGACGCGCTTCTGAAAGTACCAGGTGTTGTGGCGTAGCTTGAGATGCTTCCGGTCGTTCATGTCTATAGGCGGCACAAAATGTAGGAAGGAATGTAGGAAGTATTGTAGCCGCAACCCCTTGAACGTCAACGGTTTCAGTAGGTTAGGGTGTGATGAAACGGCATGATGTAAGCCGACCGGCCCCGGCCTGACTGCCCCGTCCTGCGTGGACGGGCAGCATCGAAAAGCCCCACCTCACGGTGGGGCTTTTTTCGTGTGCTTAAGTGGCTGACGGTGGCGCTATGGGATTACGCGGCTAAAAGCTCCTCTCGGAACCGCTAGCCGGGATGGGCATTGCCGGGGGCAAGGCTTTACGAGGGCGCTGTAAACCCTTCCATGGGCGCTACCTTTGTCATCTGACCGCCATGGATGGCGGAAATGCCGGAATGGGAGGGATCACTTTCCGGCCATGGCAAAGGACCCTCGCTTCGCCTTGTCCCCTGCGCCCATCATTCCGATAGTTTGGAAACGGGCTGTAAGTCAGGTCAGGCAAGCGCCGGCTCACGGGATGTCTCGGGAACCAGGCCCAGCGCATCGTCGAATACCGCGATGCCCGCCCCCTCGCGGTGGGCATGCTCGGAAAGATGCCGGCGGAAGCGCCGCCCGCCCGGACAACCCTGGAACAGCCCCAGCAGGTGGCGGGTGACGTGATTGAGCTTCGCCCCCTCCGCCAGGCGCCGGACGAGATAGGGGCGCAGTGCCCGCGCCGCCTCGTGCCGGGTGGCCACCGGGCCGGGCTCGCCGTAGAGGGCCGCGTCCACCCCGGCCAGCAACCAGGGGTTCTGATAGGCCTCGCGGCCGATCATCACGCTGTCGACCTGCTCGAGGTGAGAACGACACTCGTCGAGCGTCCTGATGCCGCCATTGATGCCGATATGCAGCGACGGGTTGTCGCGCTTGAGGCGATGCACCCGCGGATAGTTGAGCGGCGGCACGTCGCGATTCTCCTTGGGCGAGAGCCCCTGCAGCCAGGCCTTGCGCGCATGGATGGTGAAGATCTCGCAGCCCGCATCGGCCACCCGCGCGACGAAGCGCGCCAGGTCGGCGTCCTCGTCCTGATCGTCGATGCCGATGCGGCACTTGACGGTCACCGGAATCGACACCGCCGCCTGCATCGCCGTCACGGCCGCGGCCACCTTGTCCGGATGGCCCATCAGGCAGGCGCCGATCAGGTTGTTCTGCACCCGGTCGCTGGGACAGCCGACATTCAGGTTGACCTCGTCGTAGCCCCACGCCTCGGCGATGGCCGCGCATTCGGCCAGCTCGCCGGCATCGCTGCCGCCCAGCTGCAGGGCCAGCGGATGCTCGACATCATCATGGCCCAGGAACCGCTCGCGCGGCGAGCCGTGCAGGATGGCGCCGCTGGTGACCATCTCGGTATAGAGCAGCGCGCGGCGACTCAGGGTCCGTGCAAACACCCGGTAATCGCGCGTGGTCCAGTCCATCATCGGCGCCACGGAAAAGCGGCGCGCACGCGCCAGGGGGTCATGACCTGTCGGTTGCATCATCGATGGCCTCCGGGATGTTCGTTCGGGCGGTTGCCGGAAAGCGCGCATTGTACGCAACCCGGGCACTGGCGCCCAGTGCCCGGGCCGTCACGGCCGCTCGGGGTCCGGCAGGCCTTCGTAGTAATCCGACTGGAACGACTCGACGGCGCTCTCGGCCTCCTCGATGGCCTCGAAGCGCGCCACGTGGAACAGTGCCTCGCCCTCGTTGGCCAGCGGCAGGTTGCTGATGCCGATGACGATGCCGTCGGCATTGGCGCGCACCTCGCCCTCGGCATTGCCGAAGGGGTCGGCGACCCGTCCCAGCACCTGCCCCCTGGCAACCCGGGCACCCAGGCGCACCTGCGGGCGCAGGATGCCGTCGATCGGCGCCCGTGCCCAGCTCGAGCCATTGGCGACCTCCGCCGCGGGCGGTTCGCGACGCCGGCGATGATCGGCCGCCAGCATCCCCAGATGACGCATCACTCGCAGTACGCCGCGTACCCCCGGGGCGATCGCCCACTCGTCGAAGCGCAGCGCCTCCCCGGCCTCGTAGGTCAGTACGGGCGCGCCCCGGCTCTGGGCATAATGGCGCAGGCTACCCTCGCGCAGCTCGGCATTGAGGATCACCGGTGCACCGAAGGCCTCGGCCATGGCCGCCGTCTCGGTGCCGATGCTGAGCTGCGAACGCACCTGCGGCAGGTTGGTGCGATGGATGGCGCCGGTGTGCAGGTCGATGATGTGGCTGGCCTGATCGACGATCTGCTCGCGGAACAGCGCCGCCACCCGTGAGCCCAGCGAGCCCGACTCGCTGCCGGGAAAGCAGCGATTGAGATCCCGCCGATCCGGCAGATAGCGGCTGTGCTGCACGAAACCGAAGACATTGACGATCGGCACGGCGATCAGCGTGCCCCGCAGGCGCCGGATCGCCGCCGAGCGCAGCAGGCGGCGCACGATCTCGACGCCGTTGATCTCGTCGCCATGTATCGCCCCGCATACCAGCAGTACCGGCCCGGGCTGGCGGCCGTGCACCACCTCCACGGGGATGTGCAACGGCGCGTGGGTATACAGCTTGGCGACCGGCACATCGATCTGGGCGCGGGAGCCTGGCGCGACGCGCACGCCGGCCAGTTCAAAGGGAGCTCGAGCCATGATGCTGCACAGTCCTCTGGTGGATCATGACTCCCTTATACTCACCGAAGCCCGCGTTGACGACCCCCTGCCGCCCCACATCGACCCAGGCTGCCCATGACGAGCCGCCCTTACTGGCGGATCGCCTCGAACTCGAGCAGCACCTCGACCTCATCCCCGACCAGGCCATCGGCCACCCCGTAGGTCATCCCCCAGCGGCTGCGCGACAGGGCGGTCCGCGCCGACACTCCCAGGGTGTAGGCCTTGTGGCCGAACGGGTACACGGCCGCCTTGTTGAGAGTCACCTCCAGGGTCACGGGATGTGTCTGCCCGCGCAGGGTCAAATCCCCGGTCAGCGTGCCGTGGCGGCCGTCCTCGGTGATCAGCCGCGTCGGCTCGAAGACGATCGCCGGGTACCTGCCGGCGGCAAGGAAGTCCCCACCCCGCACGTGGCTGTCGCGCGCGTCGTGATTGGTGAAGACACTGTCCGCGGCGATCTCGATACGCCCCTTTCCCAGGACACGGGTGGCCTCGTCATAGACGAACTCGCCCTCGCCCTCGAGAAACTGCCCCAGCAACCGCTCGTAGCCGATGTGCGACACGAGAAAACCGATCGAGAAATGCTCGGGATCGATCCGGTAGGTGGCCGGCGCCGCCCGTACCATGCCCGCGATCGACGACAGACCCAGCAGCAGCGTCAGGGCGATGGCCCGGGTGGCCGGCAGCGACACGCAACGCGCGATCATGACACCCCTCCATGGGGCGGATGCGCCCCGAACGGCGGCTGATGGCGTCGCTGCCACAGCCAGCGAATATCCAGCGCGAACGACAGCACCAGCAGGGCCAGCGCCACGCCGGCCAGCGCCGCGACAAGCCATGCCGGCATGAACGGCAGCAGACCCGCCAGCAGCGTCACCACCTGCCAGACGCAGATCGCCTTGCGCCGCCGACGCTCCGGCAACGGCCGTCGCAGCCAGGCCGCGTACCAGCCGGCCGCCACGAACCCGTAGCGCAGGGCGCCGATGGCCAGCACCCAGACGCCGGCCTTGCCCAGCGCCACCAGCGCGGCGCACAGCACCAGGATGAAGAAGGCGTCGAGCTCCATGTCGAAGCGGGCCCCGAAGCGCGACACCGAATGGGTCAGCCGCGCCACCCAGCCATCCACGCCATCGAGCGCCAGCGCCGCCAGCGCCAGCCCGGCCATGGCACCGCCCCGGCTGGCCATGAACTCGGGGAACACCACCGCTCCGGCGATCGCCGCCACCAGCATGCCCCGCACCAGCGTCACCCGGTTGGCCCAGCCCAGCGACTGCCGCGATGCCGCCAGCCGCCACAGCACCACCGCCAGCATCCCGGTGAAGATGGCCCCGGCACTCAATCGCCAGGCGGCCGGTCCGGACAGCCACAGCAACAGCAGCTCCGTGAGCAGAACGAACGTCACCAGGCCCAGCAGCCCCTCGACGAGACCCGGCCACACCGAACGTCGCCCGCCCTGCCTTCCCGACGATTCCGTCATCCGACACCTCCTTGACCGGCGGCAGGCATCGCGGCTTGACGCCGGAGGCCACACCGGGACAACTTGTTTCACTATGGCAGGCGATGCACGCCACCGCCGTCACCTTCTGCAGGACCCCGTGACAAGGACGCCATTCTGTACAACAATTATACAACAGTTTTACAAGGTAGGCGCTCCCCGTCTTGGATGCCAACGGGAACGCCTCGCTGATGACAAGGACGCTGCCATGCCCACCTCCACTGCCACGGCCTTCTGGACGCTCACGCCCGGCCACGGTGCCCTGCGCGAGGAGTCGCTCCCTGCCCCGGGCGAGGATGAGGTGCGGGTTCGCGCCCGCTACAGCGGCATCAGCCGGGGCACCGAGGCGCTGGTGTTCAATGGCGAGGTCCCTCCTTCCGAACATCAGCGCATGCGCGCGCCCTTTCAGGCGGGCGACTTCCCGGGGCCGGTGAAGTACGGCTATGCCAGCGTCGGGGTGGTGGAGGACGGCCCGTCGGCCCTGCGGGGTCGCGAGGTGTTCTGTCTGCACCCGCACCAGGATCGCTACGTGGTGCCGGCCGAGGCCGTCGTGCCACTGCCCGAGGCCCTGCCCGCCGAACGCGCGGTGCTGGCCGCCAACATGGAAACCGCCCTCAACGGCGTGTGGGACGCGGCACCGCGCCCCGGCGATCGCATCGCGGTGGTCGGCGCCGGGGTAGTCGGCGCGCTCGTCGCCTACCTCTGCGCGAGCCTGCCCGGCACGCGAGTGGAACTGATCGACATCGACCCCGGGCGTGCCGCCCTCGCCCGCGCGCTGGGCATGGCCTTCCGATCCCCCGACGCGGCCAGCGGCGACGCCGACCTGGTGTTTCACGTCAGCGGCGCCCCCCGGGGCCTGGCACACGCCCTGACCCTGGCGGGATTCGAGGCGACGCTGGTCGAGATGAGCTGGTACGGGCGGCAGCGCGTCAGCCTGCCGCTGGGCGAGGCCTTCCACGCCCGTCGCCTGACCCTGCTGTCCAGCCAGGTCGGTTCGGTGGCCCCGGCACGCCGGGCGCGCTGGTCGCACCGGCGCCGCCTGGGTCTGGCCCTGGAGCTGCTCGCCGACCCGCGCCTGGACGCCCTGATCGAGGCCGAGAGCCCGTTCGCCGACCTGCCCGAGCTGATGCCGCGGCTGGCCCGGGCCCGCGGCGCCCTCTGTCACCGCCTACGCTACGCATGACGGCTCGCCATCGCGAGCCAAGGAGCCCGACACGATGTTCAGCCTTACCGTCCGCGACCAGATGATGATCGCCCACAGCTTTCGGGGCGAGGTCTTCGGTCCGGCGCAACGCCGCCACGGCGCGACCTACGTGGTCGACGTGACCTTTGAGCGCCCCGAGCTCGACGAGCATGACCTGGTCGTCGACATCGGCCTGGCCGGCGATGCCCTCAAGACCGTGCTGGCGGAATTCCACCTCACCGACCTCGACGAGCAGGACGCTTTCCGGGGCCGCAACACCACCACCGAGTTCATGGCGCAGGCGGTCTTCGAGCGCCTGGCCCGGCGGATCCGCGACGGCGAACTGGGTGAAGGCGCCAAGGCGCTGACCCACCTCAAGGTGACGCTGCACGAATCACACATCGCCTGGGCCGGCTACGAGGGGGCACTGTGACCGACCTGACCTTCATCGTCGCCGGTGACCCCGGCCAGCTCACCGGCGGCTACGTCTACGACGCCCGCATCGTCGACGCCCTGCGCGATCAGGGCTGGCAGGTCGCGGTCGTGGGGCTTCAGGGGCGCTTCCCCGAGCCCGACGCCGCCGCCGGCCAGGCGCTGGACACGGCCCTGGCCGACTGCCCCAACGGCGCGCGGGTGGTGATCGACGGCCTGGCCATGGGCGGACTGCCCGAGATCGTCGCCCAGCACGCCCCGCGCCTGGCCATCACGGCGCTGGTCCACCACCCGCTGGCCGACGAGACCGGCCTCGACGACGCCCAGAGCACCCGTTTCCGGATCAGCGAGACACGCGCGCTGGCCGCGGTGAACCGGGTGATCGTGACCAGCCCCTTCACCGCCCGCCGGCTCGCCGACTTCCAGGTGGGCGCCGACCGCCTCCACGTCATCGAGCCCGGTGTCGAACGCCCGCCGCGGCTCCCCCGGCGCAGCGCCCGCCACGACGGCCCCGCCCGGCTGCTGTGCGTGGCCACGCTCACCCCGCGCAAGGGCCACGACATCCTGGCCGAGGCCCTGGCCGGGCTGGCCGACCGGGACTGGCAGTGCGACTGCATCGGCGGCCTCGATCGCGATGTCGCCCATGTCGAGCACGTCCGCGAACGCCTCGCCGTCCACGGGTTGAGCGAGCGCGTCCACCTGCTCGGCGAGCGCCCGCCCCATGCCCTGGCCGAGGCCTACGCGGCGGCGGACCTGTTCGTGCTGCCCTCGCACTACGAGGGCTACGGCATGGTGATCAGCGAGGCCCTGGCCCACGGGCTGCCCGTGCTCACCACCACCGGTGGCGCCCTGGCCCATACGCTGCCCGACGGCGCCGGCCTGCAGGTGCCGCCCGGCGATTCCCCGGCCCTGGCCGAGGCCCTGGCGCGCTGGCTGGATGACGCCGCCCTGCGCGAGCGCCTGCTCGAGGGCGCCCGCCAGGCTGGCCGGGCGCTGGCCGACTGGGACACGGCCGGTCGCGCCTTTGCCGCCGCCCTCATGGACACCCCGGAGGCGCACTGACATGACCCTGGCACCGGCAAGCCGCACACCGCCGCCGGGCGGCCGCTTCGAGGGCCGCTGGCTGGCCCTGCGCGAACCCGCCGATCATCGGGCACGCGACGGCTCGCTGACGGCTGCGGCCCGTCGCTGGCTGCAGGGATGTCGCCATGATGATCGCCCGCTGCAGCTGATCGACCTGGCCTGCGGCAGCGCCAGCAACGTGGCCCACCTGGCCACGCGCCTGCCCGGCCCCCAGCACTGGCGACTGATCGACCAGGACGCCGAGCTGCTCGGCCGGACCGAAGCGCGCCTGCGGGCGCTGCGCGATGACGCCGGTCGCCCCCTGACGTGGCGTACCGAGGCACGCTCACTGACGCCCTTCGATCCGACCCTGCTCGACGGCGCCGACCTGGTCTTCGCCTCGGCCCTGTTCGATCTGGTCTCGCGCGACTGGCTCGCCGGGGTCGTGCAGGCCATGGTGGAACGGCGCCTGCCCGGCCTGTTCACGCTCAGCATCACCGGCGGCTGGTGCTTCATCGACGCCGACGGCCACGACCGGGAGGACGCTGACGATCGCTGGGTACGCCGCACCCTCGACGAGCACCAGCATCGTGACAAAGGTTTCGGCACCGCCCTGGGCGGCGCGGCCACCGACACCCTCGCCGAACGCTTCGCCGCCCACGGCTATGACCTGAGGCGTGCCGCCAGCCCCTGGAGACTGCCGCCTTCCGACGCCGATGCGCGTCCGCTGGCACTGGCCCTGCTCGACGGCTGGGCGGAGGCCGCCCTCGAACAGCGCCCCGATTCGGCCGCGCGCCTGCATGCCTGGCACGCCCACCGCCGGGCTCGACTGGAGGCGGGGGACTGGGGAGTTCGCGTCGAGCACGATGACCTCTTCGTCCACCCGCGTCACGCGCCATGACACGCCCACCGCCGGGCACCCTGGCGCGCCTGGCCTTCAGCCTGGCGCTGCTGGCCGGGCTGCTGGCCTGGCTCGAGCCGGCGACGATCGCCGCCGAGCTCGACGAGCTGGCACTCGGCTGGGTCGTGCTCGGCCTGCTGACCAGCCTGCCCCAGGTGGTCGTCTCGGCCTGGCGATGGCGGCTCACCGCCCGCCTGCTGGACGTGCCGCTGTCTCGCGCGGCGGCCTTCCGTGAATACTACCTGGCGACCTTTCTCAATCAGCTGCTGCCCGGCGGCGTGATGGGCGATGTCGCCCGCGCCTGGCGGCATGCCGGCGCCAGCGGTGCGCGGCGTGCGGCGGTCCGGGCCGTGGTCATCGAGCGCACCTCGGGCCAGCTGGTGCTGTGGGGGGTCACCGCCCTGGCCCTGCTCACCCCGGTCTGGCAGGCCCCGCTCGCGCTCGCCGGCGACACCCTCGCCGCGCTGCCCGGTACCGCGCAGGCCGCGGCGGTGCTGGGCCTGTCGGGCTTGGCCGCGGGGCTGATCACGCTGTATCGCCGGCCACCCCGGGCGCTGGCCGGGCTGGGCGGCGACCTGGCCCGCACCCTGCTCGCCACGGCCGCCTGGCCACGCCAGCTGCTCGGCTCGCTGGCCGTGGTCACCAGCTACATCGCGGTCTACCTGTGCGCGGCCAGGGCCGCGGGGGCCGAGCTGCCGACGCTGGCCCTGATGGCCTTGGTCCCGCCGGTGCTGATGGCCATGGCCCTGCCGCTGTCAGTCGCCGGCTGGGGGCTGCGCGAAGGCGCCGCCGCACTGGTCTGGAGCCTGGTCGGCCTGCCCGCCGCCCAGGGCGTGGCGATCTCCATGACCTACGGCCTGCTGGTGCTGCTGGCCAGCCTGCCCGGTGCCCTCTGTCTGCTGCGCCGGTGGCGCGGCGTCGGCGAGCGCCAGGTCGAGCAGCAGGTCCTCGCCGCAGACGAAGTGGCGCATCGGCGGGCGGCGCGCCCGGTCGAGGGTATCGATGGCGGGCAGGGTCAGGCCGGGGCGCCCGGAGCCGATGAGCAACGGCGCCATCAGGACGTGCAGACGGTGCAGCACGTCGGCATCGAGAAAGCGCGAGACAGTGATGCCGCCGCCCTCGATCAGCACCCGAGGCAGCCCCTCGGCAGCCAGCGCCGCGAGAATCGTGGCGGGGGCGATGTCGCCGGGCGGGACATCCAGCTCGAGATGCCGGACATGCGCGCCGACCCCGGCCAGGGGCGGCACGCCGCGGCCTACCAGGTGCCAGGTCGCGGCCAGTCCGTCCTGGAAGACGACCCGCGAGGCGGGCAGGCGGCCGCGCGGGTCGAGGATCACCCGACAGGGGTGGCGGCCCTCGACGTGACGCACGGTCAGCTGCGGGTCGTCGGCGGCCACGGTGCCGGCCCCGACCAGCACGGCATCGACCAGGGCCCGCAGGCGATGCAGGTGGACCCGGCTGGCCAGGCCGTTGATGTAGTGCGAGGCGCCGGTTTCGGTGGCGATGCGCCCGTCGAGGCTCTGTCCCAGCTGGGCGATGGCCAGCGCCCCGGGGCGCGCCACCAGCGGCAGCAGGCAGTCGAGGAGGTCACATACCGCCTCGTCGAGGTCGCTATTGCTGCGCCAGGCGCCACCACGGCACACCTCGAGGGCCATCCCCTCGGCCGCGAAACGGGCGACGGAGATACGTGACCAGTCATGTTCACGGGCCTGACGGACCAGCCGCCAGGCCGCTGAAAGAAGCGAGTCGTGCATGTCCCCTCCGGGAAGGCGTGACGGCTCATCATGCGCAGCCCGGCTGCGCCGGGGCAACCCCAACGCAAGGAGACGCTCATGCATCAGGTCGAACGCGCCCTCTTCGATATCCGTCGCGGCTTGCCGGTGCTGCTGCGTGACGGCGACGACACCCGCCTCGTGCACCCGCTGGAAGGTCTCGACGCCGCCGGGCTCGCCGCCCTGGCCGAGCGGCCGGACGCCCCGAGCCTGGTACTCAGCCGCCACCGTCTGGCACGCCTGGGCCATCGCATCGATGCCGATGGCGCCCGTCTGCCGCTGACACCCGTCCTGTGTCGGGACATCCGGCAGCTCAACGCCCTGGCGTTCGGCCTGGACCCCGTCGGTGCCCTGCCCGAGCTGCATCCGGCCGGACAGGCCGATCGGGCGGCCCTGGCGCTGATGCGCCGCGCCCTGCTGATTCCCGCGGCGCTGACGACCCGCGTGTCCGACGCTGAACGCCCCGGCATCGAGGCGCGCCTGGCCAGCGGCGAGCTGCTGGCCGTCGAGGCCGGCGAGGCGTCACGCCTGTTCGACACCGCCCGCGGCATGCTGCGTCGGGTCAGCGAGGCACGGATTCCGCTGGCCGAGGCCGCCGAGAGCCGCTTCATCCTGTTCCGCGAGCCCGACGGGCTGCGCGAGCATGTGGCGATCGTGATCGGCGAGGCCGAGCACTGGCCGAGCGCGGTGCCATTGCGCCTGCATTCGGCCTGCCTGACCGGCGATCTGTTCGCCAGCCTGCGCTGCGACTGCGGCGAACAGCTGCGCAACGCCGTGGCCGAGATCGCCGCTCTGGGCGGCGGCGTGCTGCTCTACCTGGCCCAGGAAGGGCGCGGCATCGGGCTGGCCAACAAGCTGCGCGCCTACACCCTGCAGGACACGGGGCTGGATACCGTGGATGCCGACCAGGCCCTGGGCTTCGGCGAGGACGAGCGGCATTACGGGGTAGCCGTGGACATGCTGGCCGCGCTGGGCATCCGGCGGGTACAGCTGCTCACCAACAACCCGGTCAAGATCGCCGCCCTGAGCGACGGCGGCATCGAGGTCGCCGAACGCCAGGCCGTCTACGGCCGGCTTACCGAGGAGAACGCCCGTTACCTGCATGCCAAGGCCCATCGCGCCGGGCATCTGCTCGACGAGGTGCTCGGCGATCATCGCGAGTCCGGCCGGGCCTGAAAGGCGTCGGTGGCCATGGCGCGGGTTTCGCCGAGCATGTCGGCCAGCCGCGTCGCGTAGTGGGCCACCAGCCGCTCGCCGAGCTCGGGGCTGGCCAGCCGGGCGTTGCCGACCACGCCGCCGGGATGCAGGTCCTCGGCCAGCCAGGCGAACGCCGCCTCGCCCTCGGGCCCCAGCCGGCCGCCGTCGGCAGCCATCGTCTCGCCCCGTGACTCGGGATGCGCGAGGCACTCCCGGCGCACCGATGCCGGAGCCAGTGCCAGCATCAGTGAGGTCTCCAGGGCGCCGCCGTGCAGGCCATGTCGCCACTCCTCGGCGGGCAGCAGCCCCTCGGGCGGTGCGAAGCGCATGTAGTGGGCCTTGACCACCAGCATGCCCCAGCGCCGTCGCAGCCGCAGCGCGGCAATCTCCATCACGCCCTTGTTGCCGCCGTGGGCGTTGAACAGCACCAGGCGTCGCACGCCGGCTCGGGCGAGCGCATCGCCGTGGGCCTCGATCACCGCGATGGCCACCTCCGCCGGCAGGCTCAGGGTGCCGGGAAAGCTCAGATGCTCGTCGCTGGCCCCCACCGCCATGGCCGGCAGCACCAGCAGCGGAAAGTCGTCCGCCAGTCGCCGGCGCGCCGCCGCCGCCAGCCCCGCGGCGATGTCGTGGTCGGTGGACAACGGCAGGTGGCCGCCGTGCTGCTCGATCGCCCCCATCGGCAGCAGCGCCACCGTGTCCGAAGTCACACGCTCGCGCAGCTCGATGCTGGTCAATGCCTGCCAGTCCCGTCCCGGCTGTCGTGTCATGGGTCAACCCTCGATCGTCGCGAATACGGCACCATCGTCATCGACATTACGTCAGGATACGCTAGGATGCAGCCGCTTCGATCGCCCCATCACCCCCTTCGTCTGCCAGGGAGCCTGCCATGCTGGAAGTCATCTGTCTCACCGTCGCCTTCATGCTCGGGCTGCTGGCCTGGCGGTGCGGCCTTCCGGCACTCATCGGCTTCCTCGCTGCCGGCTTTCTCATCAACCCCTTCGCCGAGCATCTTGCGCTGCCCGCGAGCACGCCGGCCATCCTCGACCATGTCTCGCACCTGGGGGTGCTGCTGCTGCTGTTCACGGTCGGCCTGAAGCTCAAGCTGCGCAGCCTCGGCCAGCCCGAGGTGCTCGGCGGCGGCCTGATCCACTTCATCGCCACCCTGGCGGTCTTCGCCCCCGGCCTGCACTGGCTGGGCGGCATTCCCTGGCCCACGGCGGAGCTGCTGGCCGTGGCCCTGGCCTTCTCGAGCACCGTGCTCTCGGCGAAGAGCCTGGAGGCCCGCCGCGAATTGCGCGCCTTCCACGGCCGGGTGGCGATCGGCATCCTGATCATCCAGGACCTGATTGCCCTGGTGGTGCTGGCCTTCTCCACCGGCCAGGTCCCCTCGCCATGGGCGCTGTGCCTGCTCGGCCTGCCGCTGCTGCGTCCGCTGTTCTACCGGCTGATCGACTGGAGCGGCCACGACGAACTGCTGCTGCTGATGGGGCTGGTGCTGGCGGTGGTGATCGGCGGAGCCGGCTTCACGGCACTGGGCCTGTCCGGCGAGGTCGGCGCACTGCTGCTCGGCGCCCTGGTGGCCGGCCATCCCCGCGCCCAGGAACTGGGCAAGTCGCTGTGGGCGCTCAAGGAGCTGTTCCTCGTCGGCTTCTTCCTCAAGATCGGCATGTCCGGGCTGCCCGACTGGCAGTCGCTGGGCTTCGCCCTGGCCTTCACCGCCCTGCTGCCACTCAAGGCCGCGCTGTTCTTCTTCCTGCTGATCCTTTTCCGGCTGCGTGCGCGCAACGCCTTCCAGGCCGCCATCAGTCTCACCAGCTACAGCGAGTTCGGGCTGATCGTCGCCGCCGCGCTGGTGCCCGACGCCCTGGTCAGCCTGGCGCTGGCGGTGGCGCTGTCGTTTCTCGTCGCCGCCCCCCTGCAACGCAACGCGCACGCCCTGTTCGCCCGCTTCGAGCCCTTCCTGCGGCGCTTCGAGCAGGATCACTGGCACCCCGACGAACAGCCCGCCTCGCTGGGCGAGGCCCGGGTGATGATCGTCGGCATGGGGCGCACCGGCACCGCCGCCTACGACCGGCTGCATGCCGACCACACGTACCTGATCGGCCTGGATGCCGACCCCAGCCGGGTCGAGAGCCATGTCCGTGACGGCCGACACGTGGTCTACGCCGACGTCGAGGACGTGGGCTTCTGGAACAGCGTCGAGCTGCGCCACGTCGAGGTCGTGGTGCTGTCGCTGCCGGACGCCGAGACCAAGATCTTCGCCACGCGTCAGCTGCGCGCGCACGGCTTCACCGGGGCCATCGTCGCCCACAGCCTCTACGAGGACGAGGCCGAGGCGATTCGCCAGGCCGGCGCCAACCAGACCTACCTGACCATGCACGAGGCCGGCCTGGGGCTGGCCGAACACGTCCGTCAGGGACTGCATGTCGCCGCGACACGGTAGACGGCGGCAAACAAGGCTTGCAAGGGCCGGCCTCAACCGTTGCAATGGGTGCCAGACCACTTTTCCCCGGAGGGCCGCATGACACCCGCAGCGCCCCCCTCGCCATGCACTCCGGACGGCGACTTCCGCCGGGTGGGCGTGGAGATCGAGTTCGCCGCCATCGCTCCGCAGGCCGCCGCAGAACTCGTGCAGTCGCATTTCGGCGGGCAGATCGAACGCCTGGGCCCGCACCGGCTCAAGGTCGTCGGCACGCCCCGCGGCGAGTTCACCATCGAGCTCGACGCCAAGTACGCGCACCCGGATGATGCCCTGGTACAGAAGGCCCGCGAGCGCGGCGACGACGAGTGGCTGCACTGGCGACTGGTCCTGCACAACCGCACCCGCGAGCTGATCGGTGACGCCGTGGCCGGCGTGGTGCCCACCGAGATCATCTGCCCGCCGCTGCCCTGGCCGGCTCTCGGCGAGCTCGACGCGCTGTTCGCCGCCCTGCGCGTGCAGGGTGCACGCGACACCCGCGACAGCCTGCTCTACGGCTTCGGCCTGCACCTCAATCCCGAAGTGCCCGCTACCGACGCCGCCACGCTGCTCGCCCACCTGCGCGCCTATCTGATTCTCGCCGACTGGCTGCGCGAGCAGATCGACATCGACATCACCCGTGCGATGCTGCCCCATGCCAATCCCTTTCCACGGGACTATGCCATGCAGGTGCTGGATCCGGACTACCGGCCGGATCTCGATACCCTGATCGATGACTACCTGGCCGCCAACCCGACCCGCAACCGCGAGCTGGACCTGTGCCCGCTGTTCGCCCACCTGCGCCCCGACAGCCCGCACGCCCTGCTGCACGAGGAACTCGTCAAGCCCCGGCCGACCTTCCATTACCGCCTGCCCAACGCCCAGCTGTCGCAGCCGGGCTCGGCCACCGCGGAGTGGAATCGCTGGGTCGAGGTGGAGCGGCTGGCCGCCGATGCCGACCTGCTGGCCCAACGCAGCGCGGATTATCTGGCTCATCACCGGCGCCCCTCGGTATCGCGCTGGCTGGATCGACTCAGGGAGTGGATGAAGGAGGCATGAGACGTCCGCGCATCGGCATCACGACCTCGGATCACAAGAGCCGTCTCGCCTGGTGGTGCGACTGGCTGGCCGTGTGGCGCGCCGGCGGGCTGCCGGTCCGCCTGTCCCCGTCGCGCGGCAGCGACGTACCTCTCGACGGCCTGATCGTCGGCGGCGGCGACGACATCGGCGCCCAGCTCTACGGCGGCGAGATGCAGCTCGACGTGCGTGTCGACCCGCAGCGCGACACCCTGGAACTGGCGCTGCTCGAGCGCGTGCTGCCGACCGACCGTCCGGTGCTGGGCATCTGCCGCGGCGCCCAGATCATCAACGTGTTCCTCGGCGGCTCGCTGATCACCGATATCCACGCCACCTTCGAGCATATTCGCCCACGCCGCACCGTGCTGCCGCGCAAGACCGTTCGAGTCACGCCGGGCAGCCGCCTGCACCAGCTGCTGGGCGTCGACAGCTGCCACGTCAACAGCCTCCACCACCAGGCCATCGATCGTACCGGCCACAATGTCCGCGTCGTCGCCCGCGACCGCGACGACCTGGTACAGGGCATCGAGAGCACCGATCATGACTTCGTCATCGGCGTGCAATGGCATCCGGAGTTCCTGGTCTTCAATCGTCCCCAGCAGCGCCTGATCCGTGCCCTGGTCGAGCGCGCCGCCGCCCGCGAGGCACCCCGCCCGCTGTCCCGCTCCGACGAGGTGCTCTGACCCGGTGCTCTGACACCGACCGTGGTCTCGCCGCCCCGCTTCGACCATGGTCGGGCTCTGCGTCGCCACCCCGGCTGGCCTAGGCTGGGGAGCAGCCAACAACGACAAGAGAGCCACGCCGCCATGACTCACGCCCGCGCCTACGCGGCCGCCGACACCCTGATCGTCGGCGCCGGCCCCGCCGGCTGCCTGCTCGCCAAGCGCCTCTCGGAGGACCCGCACCACCGGGTCACCCTGGTCGAGGCCGGGGGACGCGACAACTACCCGTGGATTCACATCCCGGTCGGCTATCTGTACTGCATCGGCAACCCGCGCACCGACTGGTGCTATCGCACCGAGGAGGAGGGCGGCCTCAACGGGCGCTCGCTGGGCTATCCCCGCGGCCGGGTACTGGGCGGCAGCTCGTCGATCAACGGCATGATCTACATGCGCGGCCAGGCCCGCGACTACGACCACTGGGCCGCGCTCGGCAACGCCGGCTGGGACTGGCAGAGCGTGCTGCCCTACTTCCGACGCAGCGAGGACCACTATGCCGGCGCCAGCGACGCCCACGGCGCCGGCGGCGAGTGGCGCGTCGAACGTCAGCGGCATCGCTGGGAGATCCTCGAGGCCTTCCGGGCCGCCTGCGCCGAGCAGGACATCCCGCCGATCGACGATTTCAACCTCGGCGACAACGAGGGCAGCAGCTACTTCCAGGTCAACCAGCGTCGCGGCGTGCGCTGGAACGCCTCCAAGGCGTTTCTGAAGGGACTCGAGGCGCGCGAGAACTTCACCCTGATCACCGACGCCGAGGTCGACCGCGTGCTGTTCGACACCGGCGGCGAGAAGCCCCGGGCCTGCGGCATCCGCGTGTGCCTCGACGGCGCCTTCCAGACACTGGCCGCCGGCCAGGTGATTCTCTGTGCCGGCGCCATCGGCTCGCCGTCGATCCTCCAGCGTTCCGGGGTCGGCCCCCGGGCGCTGCTCGATGCCCTGGCCATCCCGCGGGTGCACGAGCTGCCGGGCGTCGGCGCCAACCTGCAGGATCACCTGCAGCTGCGCATGATCTATCGCATCCAGGGCGCCCGCACCCTCAACGAGATCGCCGGCTCCTGGCGGGGCAAGCTGGGCATGACCTGGCAGTACCTGCTGAAGCGCAGCGGGCCCCTGACCATGGCGCCCAGCCAGCTCGGCGCCTTCGCCCGCTCCGACCCCGACCAGCCCAGCGCCAACCTGGAATATCACGTTCAGCCGCTGTCGCTGCCCGCCTTCGGCGAGCCGCTGCACGACTTCCCCGCCTTCACCGCCTCGGTGTGCAACCTGCGGCCGGCCAGCCGCGGCCACGTGACGATTCGCTCCCGGGACATGCGCCAGCCGCCGCGCATCGCCCCCAACTACCTGAGCGAGGCCGAGGACCGGCGCGTCGCGGTGGACGCGATTCGCCTCACGCGGCGCATCGCCGGCGCCCCGGCACTGGCCCCCTACCGCCCCGAGGAGATCAAGCCCGGCCCGGACTACCAGAGCGACGCGGCGCTGGCCGAGGCGGCGGGCGACATCGGCACCACCATCTTCCACCCGGTGGGCACCTGCAAGATGGGTCAGGACCCGCAGGCGGTGGTGGACGACCGGCTGCGCGTGCACGGCCTGGATGGCCTGCGGGTGGTCGACGCCTCGATCATGCCCACCATCGTCTCCGGCAATACCTGCTCGCCGACCCTGATGATCGCCGAGAAGGCCGCGGCGATGATGCTCGAGGAGCGTCAGTGGCAGGCCATTGGCAGCGAGGTACCCTCAGCCGCCGAGGCAAGCGTTTCCTGAGAAAGACGCACGGCACGAGACGAGGGGCGGAAGGAAAAACGGCCCGCAGGGCGCGGGCCGCACAGCGAGAAACGGCGTGCCGTCAGTCGAGACGCGCCTCCAGGGTGATCTCGGCGTTTAACAGCTTGGACACCGGACACCCCGCCTTGGCCTTGTCGGCGCAACGCTGAAAGACGTCCGCATCGGCACCGGGGATCCGGGCCCGGGTTTCCAGATGGATGGCCGGGATGCTGAAGCCCTCGTCATCCTGCACCAGCGACACGGTCGCCCGGGTATCGATGGCTTCAGGCTCCAGACCTTCCTCGCCGAGGATCATCGACAGCGCCATCGAGAAGCAGCTGGCATGGGCGGCGCCGATGAGCTCCTCGGGGTTGGTCCCGGCCTGCCCCTCGAAGCGCGTGTTGAAACCGTAGGGGTTGGCCTCGAGCGCCCCGCTCTCGGTGGACACCTGACCCTTGCCCCTTTTCAGGCTGCCCTGCCACTGGGCCGACCCCTGCTTCTTGATCGTCATGTACTGCCTCCTTTCCGTGATGACGTGGCGGCGCGTCGGCGCCGCTTCGCTCACTGTAGTGCATGCCGACGAGTCCGGCGCACTTCAAGGGCTCAGCTGTCCGACGCCTTCGCATCCTCCCGGCAGGCGGCCAGTGCAGCGGCCACCTCGGCCTGCCCCAGGCCGCGCAGTCGCGCCATGTTGCGTTCGGGGATGCTCTCGGGGTCCGGGTAGTCCTCGAGCACCCGACTCAGGCTCGCCTCGCGCAGCAGGTGCAGCATCGGCCAGGGCGAGCGATTGGTGGCGTTGGCCGGGTCGTCGGGCTCGGCATCCGCGAAGCAGTAGTCCGGATGAAAGCTCGCCAGCTGGTAGCGCCCGGTGTAGCCCTCGAGGTCGAGCAGGCGTTCCGCCAGGTCCAGCAGATCCAGGTAGTCGTCGAAGGCCGCCACCGCCCCGGTCAGGATCAGCAGCGTTGTCTCCACCGTCTCGTCGGCATCGAGGCGGCGGCATTCCTCGATCAGGGCCTGCAGCACGGCCTCGGTGTTTCTCGACGCCACGGTGATGTAGCGCACCCGCTCGCGACGCACTTCGGGCGCGGCGAAGGGGCACAGGTTGTGGGCGATCACGAAACGCGTCACCCAGGCACGGGTGGCGGCGATCGCGGCCGTCTCGACGGTCGAGGAAGACATGGCACGCTCTCATGGCAGAAGGCCGTGCAGTATAGCCCTTGCAGCACTGCGGCGCCTGGCCCACCATGAGTGGAAATCATTACCACATAGTGGAGGCCATCGTGTCCGACACCCGCACCACCGTCACCCTGCCGGCCACCGCCACGGCCTCGGCCGTCACCCTGCCCGCGCTCGGCCAGGGCACCTGGTACATGGGCGAGGGACGCGCCCCGCGTCACGACGAGGTTCGTGCCCTGCAGCAGGGGCTCGACCTGGGACTGACCCTGATCGACACCGCCGAGATGTACGCCGACGGCGGCGCCGAGGAGGTCGTCGGCGACGCCCTGCGCGGGCGGCGCGACGAGGCCTTCCTGGTGTCCAAGGTCTATCCCTGGAACGCCGGGCGCGACAGTGCCATCGCCGCCTGCGAGCGCAGCCTCGCGCGGCTGGGCACCGACCATCTCGACCTCTACCTGCTGCACTGGCCGGGCAACATCCCTCTCGACGAGACCCTGGAGGCCTTCGAGCGCCTGCTCGAGCAGGGCAAGATCCGCCGCTTCGGCGTCTCCAACTTCGACCTCGACGACCTGCAGGCCCTCTGGTCGCTGCCCGGCGGCGAGCGCTGTGCGGTCAACCAGGTGCTCTATCATCTGGGCTCGCGCGGCATCGAGCACAGCCTGCTGCCCCGCCAGCGCGAACGCGACCTGCCGACCATGGCCTACTGCCCGCTGGCCCAGGGCGGCCGCCTGCGCCGCGACCTGCTCGGCCACGCCGAGGTGCGAGCCGTGGCCGAGGCACACGGTGCCACCCCGGAGCAGGTGCTGCTGGCCTGGGCGATTCGCCCCGCCCCCGACGGACGACGCGACGTGATCGCCATTCCCAAGGCGGTGCAGCCCGAGCACGTCCGCGCCAACGCCGAGGCCCTGACGCTGCGCCTCGACGCCACGGCCCTGGCCCGGCTGGACGCCGCCTTCCCGGCGCCCGAGCGCAAGCCCCCGCTGGATATCGTGTAAACGCGCCGCTACAGCAAGGAAGGCGCGCCGGGGTCACGGAACGCCCGGCCACGTCGTGAGGCCAGCCGATCCGCCAGCCGCGTCGGCTCCGGCAGCTTGGTGCGCCCCAGGCAGGCCAGCGTCCACTCCAGCGCCGTGGCCAGGCTCAGGCGATGACCGGGCGAGACGATCACCGGCTTGACCCGCTCCCGGGAACGCAGCACGGCGCCGATCACCACCCGGCCGTCGTCGTCCAGCGGCACGTCAGCCGGGTCCTCGGCACGCCGGCGATCGGTCAGCGGCGTCCACTCGCCCTTCGCCGCCGGCACCTCGCCGTGACGGCCGCACAGGCGCTTCTTGGCCACCCCCAGGGTCGGCAGATCGAGCCACAGCCCCAGGTGCGCGGCGATGCCCAGCCGGCGAGGATGGGCGATGCCCTGCCCGTCGACCATCACCAGCTCGGGCCGCCGCGACAGCTTGTCGAAGGCGCCCAGCGCGGCGGGAATCTCGCGAAACGACAGCAGGCCGGGAATGTAGGGCATGCGCGTGGGCTCGCGGTGCACCACCTGCTCCACCGTCTCGAGATCCGGCCAGCGCAGCACCACGACCGCCGCGCGGGTGGTCGCGCCGCCGTCCTCGAAACCGATATCCACCCCGGCGACATGCGTCACCGGATCACAGCGGTCGCGGCGTTCGAGCCGGGTGGCCAGGCGCGTCTGCAGCGCAATGGCTTCCTCCGGCGACAGGTCCCAGTCGTGCAAGGCGGTTCTCGGCATGGAGGCTCCTGGTTCAGGGTGGTCACTAAGGTAGACTAGGGGTTTTGTCGCGCAAGGGAATCCCGGGCGTCCATGCTGACACTTCTCCACACCGCCGACTGGCACCTCGGCCAGAGCTTTCACGGCCAGGAGCGCCACGCCGAGCATCGAGCCTTCCTCGACTGGCTGCTCGACACGCTCGCCACGCGCCGCCCCGACGCCCTGCTCGTCGCCGGCGATCTCTTCGACGTGGTCAATCCCTCGTTGCGCGCCCAGGGGCTGCTCTATGACTTCATCGTCGCCGCCCACGAGCGCCTGCCGACGCTCGACATCGTGCTGATCGCCGGCAATCACGACAGCGGCAACCGCATCGAACTGCCCGCGCCGCTGCTCGCCCGGCTGCGCACCCACGCCCGGGGCCGGGTGCACTGGCGCGACGACGGCCGCCTCGACGCCGAGCGCCTGCTGGTGCCGCTCACCGATGCCGAGGGCGAAACCCGCGCCTGGTGCCTGGCCCTGCCCTTCCTGCGCCCCGCCGAGGTGACCGGCCGCCGCGAGGGCGAGACGCAGGCCGACGACTACGTGTCCGGCATCACCCGGGTTCACCACGAGCTGATCGCCGCCGCCCGCCGGCGACGCGCTCCCGGTCAGGCGCTCGTCGCCATGAGCCATGCCCATCTGCAGGGCGCGGCGGTGTCCGAGGCCAGCGAACGGCCGATCGTCATCGGCGGCGAGGAAGCCGTCTCCGCCGCGCTGTTTCCCGACGACATCGCCTATGTGGCGCTCGGCCACCTGCATCGCGCCCAGCAGGTCGGCGAGACACGCATCCGCTACAGCGGCAGCCCGCTGCCGATGGCCTTCAGCGAGGTCGACTACGCCCACCAGGTCGTCGAGATCACCCTCGACGGCGAGCGGCTGCGCACCGTGGACGCCCTGCCCGTGCCGCGCCCGGTGGCCATGCATCGCCTCGGCCCGGCCTCCCTGGACACGGTGCTGGCCGAGCTCGACGCCCTCGACGACGACCCCGACAGCCCCCGCGAGACCTGGCCCTGGCTGGAGATCCGCGTCGACCTCGACGCCCCCCTGCCCGACCTGCGCGCGCGGGTCGAGGCGGCGCTGGCGGGTCGCGGTCTGCGCCTGCTGCGTCTGGCCCGCCGGCTGCCCGAGGCGGCGACCCCCGACGCCCCCGCCCGGGTCGACCTGCAGGCGCTCGGCCCGCGCCGGCTCTTCGCGCGCCGCTGGCAGGACCGCTGGGGCGAGCCGCCAGGCGATGACGTGCTCGCCGACTTCGACCGGCTGCGCCAGGACGTGCTGGATGCCGACGCGGAGGACGGCGCATGAAGATCCTCGCCCTGCGCCTGGCCAACCTGGCCTCGCTGCCCGGCCCGCTCGAGCTCGACTTCACCCATGGGCCGCTCGCCGAGTCCAGCCTGTTCGCCATCACCGGCCCCACCGGCGCCGGCAAGAGCACCCTGCTCGACGCCCTGTGCCTGGCGCTGTACGGCAACACGCCGCGCCTGCGCCAGGCGCCCCAGCGCGACAGTCAGGTCACCGACGCCGCCGGTGTCGCGCTGACCACCGCCGACCCGCGCACCCTGCTGCGTCGCGGCACCGCCGCCGGCCATGCCGAGGTCGACTTCGTCGGCCGCGACGGCCGCCGCTACCGCGCCCGCTGGGGGGTGCGCCGCGCCCGAGAGAAGGTCGACGGCCGCCTGCAGGCCGCCGAGCAGTCACTGCGTGATCTCGACGACGACCGCCTGCTGACTACCCAGAAAAATGAATTCAAGGACATGCTCCCCGAGCGCCTGGGGCTTTCCTTCGAGCAGTTCACCCGCGCCGTGCTGCTGGCCCAGAGCGAGTTCGCCGCCTTCCTCAAGGCCGACGACAACGCCCGCAGCGACCTGCTGGAGCGCCTGACCGGTACCCATGAATACTCCGCCATCTCGAAGGCCGCCTTCCGTCGCGCCAGCGAGGCCAGACAGGCCGTCGAGCGTATCGAGACCCGGCTCGCCGACGACCTGCCCGCCGACGCCGAGGCCCGCGCCGAACTCGAGCAGCGCACCGAGGCCGCCCAGCGCGAGCTGGACACTTGTCAGCACGAGGCCGCCCGCCTGGAGAGCCGCGAGCAGTGGCACACCGCCGATGCGCGGCTGCGCGAGGCCTGTGCCGAGGGCCGGCGTCAGCAGGAGGACGCCGAGGCCCGCTGGCAGGCCCTGGCATCCACCCGGGAGGATCAGGTCTGGCGACAGGTGATGCTCCCTCAGCGCCATCGGCTGACCCGCCAGGCCGAGCTGCCCGGCGAGATCGGCGCCCTGGCGGCGAACCACCAGCAGACGCGGCGAGCGCTCACCGACGCCGAAGGTGCACGGGAACAGACCAGGCGCGCCAGCGAGGCCGCCGAACGCACGCTGACGGAAGCCACCGAGGCACGCCGGCAGGCCGAGCCCCGGCTGCGCGACGCCCGTGAACTGGCCCAGCGGCTCGCGACCCGGGAGCAGCAACTGGCGGAACTCGAGCGCACCTACGAGGAGCGCCGTCGACGCGCCGCCGCCCTCGCCGAGCAGCGGCGCCAGGCCGACGACGCCCATGCCCGGCGGCGCGAGCAGCGCGACCGCTGGCACGCCGACCTGCAGCGCCTGATCGGCGGCCATGACGATCTGGACACTGCCCGACAGGCCGCCCAGCGGGCCCATGAGGCGGCCGCCCAGCGCCGGCTCGCGCTGAGTGAGCTGCACGGCCACTGGCAGGCGGCCTGTCGCGCCGACCAAGTCCATCAGACGCTGACGACGCGTCTGGCGGACAACGCGCAGCGACTCGAGGCACTGCTCGCCCGGGGCCGGGCCGCCCGGCAGCGACTCGACGACGCCGAGCGCCATCTCACGAGCACTCGGACCTTTGTCGAGCGCAGCCGCGCCGTGCGCAGCGAGAGCGTCATGCGCCTGCGCGAGGGCCTCGCGGACGGCGAGCCCTGCCCGGTATGCGGCGGGCTCGAGCATCCCTGGCGTCACCGGCCGCCCGTCTCGCCGGAGGCCGCCCAGCTCGCCGCCCAGCAGGCGGAAGAGGAGCGCCAGCTGGCAGACGCGCAGGATCAGCGCGATCGGGCCTACCAGCAGCGCTACGACATCGAAGGTGAATACCGCGCCCTGAAGGCCTCGGTGGCCCAGCAGCGCGAGGACCTCGGCAACGCCGACCGGCAGCGCGCCGAAGCGCACCGGACCCTCGACGCGCATCCGCTGCAGCCCGAGCTGGCCGCCATCGCCGCCGAGGAACGCCAGGCCTGGCTGGACCACCAGCAGCAGACCAGCGAGGCCCGGCGCACCGAGCATCGACGCGTCCTCGACGAGCTGGCCCGGGCCGAGACCGAGCTCGCGCCGCTGAACCAGGCGCTGCACCAGGACGAGGTCGAGCTCGCCCGGCTCGACTCGCGGCAGGCGGAGCTCGCGCAGGAACTCACCGAGCTGGCCGAACGGCTGCCGCCGCTGCGTCAGGCACGCGATGCCCTGGCCAGCGACCTCGGAACACGGCTCGGCGAGCACGCCTCGCCGGACGCCTGGCAGCAGCACCTCGACACCCGCCAGGAACACGCCCGCCAGGCCCGGGACGCCGCCCAGGCACGCCATCACCAGGCGCAGCGCGAACATCAGCGTCTCGCCCAGCAGACAGACCACGAGGCCGAACACCTCGAGGCGCTGCGCCGCGAGCACGACACGCTCGCGCGCGAACTGGCCGACTGGCGCGCCGCCCATCCCGATCTGACCGATGACCGGCTCGCCCGCCTGCTGGCCCAGTCGGACGCGGAAGCCGAGCAGCAGGCGCGACAGGTGGCGGATGCCGAGACGGCCCGTCAGCAGGCCGCCACCCGCCTGGCCGAGCGCCGCCGGGCATTGCTCGACCACCGTCGTGGCCAGGGGCTGAGCGAAGGCGAGGAAACGGCGGAAATCCTGCTCGGCGATGCCGTCGAGGCCGCCATCGAGCGTCGTCGCCGTTCACTCGCCGAGGAACGCGCCGCCCTCGCGCCCCGGCTCGAGGCCGCGCAGCAGGCCCGCGACGCGGCCGTCCATGCCCTGCGCGACGACGATCGCAGGCGCGAGCGCCAGCAGGCCGGCCGGGCCGAGCTCGAGGCGGCGCGCGCCGAGTATCGCCGCTGGGGCAGCATCAGCGAGCTGATCGGTTCCGCCGACGGCAAGGCCTTCCGGCGCATCGCCCAGGCCTACAACCTCGAACAGCTCCTCGAGCACGCCAACGTGCATCTGGTCGGGCTGACGCGCCGCTACCGGCTGCTGCGCGGCGGCAGCGAGCTGGGCCTGCTGGTGGCCGACCTCGACATGGCCGACGAGCGCCGCTCGGTGCACTCGCTGTCCGGCGGCGAGACCTTCCTCGTCTCGCTGGCGCTGGCGCTGGGACTGGCCTCCATGGCCTCCGGGGAGCTCGTCATCGAGTCGCTGTTCATCGACGAGGGATTCGGCAGCCTCGACCCGCAGTCGCTGGCGCTGGCCATGGAAGCCCTCGACGGCCTGCAGGCCCAGGGCCGCCGCGTCGGCGTGATCTCCCACGTCCAGGAGATGCACGAGCGCATCCCGGTGCAGATCCGCGTGGAGCCGGAAGGCAACGGCACCAGCCGGGCCCGGCTGGTGAGCGGATAGCGGTACAGAGATTTATCGAAAGATTGAGGGAAACACGAGGAGGCTGATGTTCCGCGAGCCGGGCAGCATGGCCTGGTAAGTCACAACCCGAAGGGGCGAATCGGTCTCACCCCTCCCTGTTCTCAAGGGACTCATACAGCCGTGCCTGGAAACCGATAAAGACATCGCGAATATTCTCGACGCTGCCAAGCTCGGCGATGGCATCGGTGGGGGTCTGGTACTTGAGTTCGATCAGCCGGGGCAGCTTGTCCTGGGCGAGCACGCCGACGCCGCTTTCCACGTAGTGGTCCAGGATAAAGCTCAGGAACTCGTGCTGTCGGTAGTCATACCCCGCGAACAACTGGCTGCGGTGGGTGGCGACCCGCTCCTCGCGGCTGAGCGGCGGCAGCGCGAAGGCGATGTAGGCCAGCACATCGAAGAGGTCGCTGTTCTCGGCATCCACCAGGCGGCCGATATCCTTGAGCTGCTCGGGGCCATAGCCCTTCTCGGCCAGGGTATCGAGCAGTGCCTGGCGGGTGTCCGGTCGGCTCCAGAGCCGACGTAACTCGTCCTCGTCGTGGAAGAGTGCCGGTAGTTCACCGAACAACTGCCGGATGAAGTCGGCGGCGGACATCGGCTTGCCGTCCGGGCTCCAGAAGGTGGTGGCGCTCATGTGCTGGAGCTGTCGGAACTTGCCCGGCGCCAGTTCGACCTCGACGACATTCTGCCCTCCGCCGCACTGGCAGGGCGCCTCCCCGCATTCCGGGCACGGCGCCGGCGGCTCCTTCTCGCAGGTACAGGGGCGGTTGCCGCAGGCTTCGCAGGGCTCTGGCGGGCTAACCACGCAGGTGCAGGGGCTCTCTCCGCAGCGGCTGCACGGCTCGGGGGCGACGGGCTCGCCGTCCCACTCCGGGTCGTTGAAGTGTTCGTAGGCGCGGACGAAGTCGAGGATGGTGAAGTGGTCCTTGCCGTCGAACAGGCGCGTGCCGCGGCCGATGATCTGCTTGAACTCGATCATCGAGTTGACCGGGCGCATCAGCACGATATTGCGGATGTTGCGGGCGTCCACGCCGGTGGAGAGCTTCTGCGAGGTGGTGAGCAGGGTCGGGATGGTCTTCTCGTTATCCTGGAAGAGACGCAGGAAGCGCTCGCCCTCGGCGCCGTCGTCGGCCGTCACCCTCACGCAGTAGTTGGGCTCCGGGCTCGTCTTGAACTGGTTGATCAGATCGCGCACCGCCAGGGCGTGGGCCTGGTTGGCACAGAACACCAGCGTCTTCTCGCGCGGGTCGATCATCTCCATGAACACCTGCACCCGGTACTGTTCGCGCTCCTTGATCCTGATGATCTGATTGAAGTCGGCTTCGGTGTAGCGCCGGCCCTGCTCGACCTCGCCCTGGACCACCTGGTCGTCGGGCGTATAGACGTAGTCGTCCAGGGTGGTAGCGATCTGGCGGACCTTGAAGGGGGTCAGGAAGCCGTCGTTGATGCCCTCCTTCAGCGAGTAGACGTAGGCCGGCTCGCCGAAGTAGGCGTAGGTGTCGGTATTGGTGGTGCGCTTGGGCGTGGCGGTCAGGCCCAGCTGCACCGCCGGGACGAAGTACTCGAGGATGGCCCGCCAGCTGCTCTCGTCGTTGGCGCCGCCGCGATGGCATTCGTCGATGATGATCAGGTCGAAGAAGTCCGGCGGGTAATCGCCGAAGCTGGGCGCCGGGTTGCCCTCCACATCGCGGCCGCTCATGAAGGTCTGGAAGATGGTGAAGAAGAGGTTGCCGTTCTTGGGCACCCTGCCATGCTTGCGGATCGCGTCCGGCGCGATGCGCACCAGGGCATCCTCGGGAAAGGCGGAAAAGCTGTTGTAGGCCTGGTCGGCGAGGATGTTGCGGTCGGCCAGGAAGAGGATGCGCGGCCGGCGGCGAGTATCGTCGTCGCCCTGCCAGGCCGCCAGGTTCCAGCGGCTGTGGAACAGTTTCCAGGCGAGCTGGAAGGCGATGGCCGTCTTACCGGTGCCGGTGGCCAGCGTGAGCAGCACGCGGCGGCGGCCGGCAGCGATGGCCTCCAGCGCCTGGTTGATGGCGTTGTGCTGGTAGTAGCGCGCCTGCCACTGGCCGCCGTTGTCGTGGAAGGGCACCTCGCCGAAGCGCTCGCGCCAGCCGTTCGGCTCGGGAAAGGTCTCGGCCCAGAGCGCATCCGGCGTGGGATAGTCGGCTACCGGCCCTTCCTCGCCGGTGTGCATGTCGACCCGGTAGCGGCCGAGGCCGTTGGTGGCATAGGCGAAGCGGGCCTGCAGCCGCTCGGCGTAGCGCTTGGCCTGGGCCAGGCCCTCGGTGACCGGCAGGTCGCGCTTCTTGGCCTCGATCACCGCGAGCTTCTGGCCCTGGTAGAAGAGCACGTAGTCGGCGACGTCGCAGCGCGTGCGCTGCCCACCCCCCTGTAGCCGCCCCAGGGTGATGACCTCGCGCCGTACCCGGCTGCCCGCCACCAGGCCCCAGCCGGCCTCCTTGAGGGCGGGATCGATCAGTTCGGCGCGGGTATCGGCTTCGTTCATCGAGATCATTCCTGTCCAGTCGCGTTTCCTGTCATGCCGTCGCTTCGGCTAACATAAGGATTTTCTGTTGCCAAAGCCAGCTTCGGCCCCCCGGCCAGGACTGGGGATCAGCCCGGATCGCCAGGGCGTGCCAGCATGTTCATAATCAGGCGGATCATGGTTTCCTTGTTGGCGGGATCGGACTCGGCGATCAGCAGCGTCAGGGCGGCGAGGCCCACGTCGTTGACCACCACCTCGCCGTGGTCATCGAGCAGGCGATCGTTGCGATAGAGGAAGTCGACGAAGAGGTAGGCCGCGCTGCGCTTGTTGCCATCGGCGAAGGGGTGGTTCTTGACGACGAAATAGAGCAGGTGCGCCGCCTTGGCCTCCACCGAGGGGTAGGCCGGCTCGCCGAAGAGCGTCTGGTCGAGGTTGCCGAGCAGCGCATCGAGGCCATCGCCACGCTCCCGGGCGAACAGCTCGGCGGCCTCGCCCTTGGCGATCAGCTCGGTCTTGAGCGACGCCAGCGCCGCGCGGGCTTCATCAAGGGTGGGCAGTCGGCCACCCGCCTGGGCATGAGGCTCGGTCAGCAGGCCCTCGTCGTAGCGCTGCAGCAGCAGGAAGGTCTGGGCGTAGCGGGTGACGATATCCACCAAGCCGCGGCCGCTGGCGGCATCCAGCGCCGGGCTTCCCGCCGTCTTGCGCACCAGGGCCATGGCGGCCTCCAACTCGCGGGCGTTCTCCTCGAAGCGCTGGCGGCTCAGCGTCCAGCCCTGGGTGAGGTGCTCGCGCAGGGTGCGCGTCGCCCATATGCGGAAGCGTGTTGCTCGTGTGGAGCTGACCCGGTACCCAACCGAGATCACCGCATCCAGGCTATAGTGTTTGCGCTTGCGTTTGACCTCTCGCTGCCCCTCCTGGCGAACTTGTAAGAAATCCTTACAGGTTGCCTCCTCCACCAACTCACCATCCGCGTAAACGTTCTTCAGGTGCATGGTGATGTTCTGGGGCTTGACGTCGAACAGGTCGGCCATCTGTGCCTGCGTGAGCCAGACCGTCTCATGCTCGGCATCCAGCCGCACCTCGACCGCTTGGTCGGCCTCCTGGTAAATGACGATCGGGGCCTGGCGCTCGGTGCTCATGCCGTCGCCTCCTCCACCGCCGCCTCGGCCTCGCTGGCCGTCAGCTCGCCGGAGAAGGCCTTCTGCAGCAGGGACTGCTTGAGCTCGGCCAGGGCGGTCAGTTTCTGCTGATAGATGACCTCAAGGCTGCTTACCGTCGATGAAAGTTCATCAAGGCTCGCTGCAATCTCTTGCTGCTTATCGATTGGTGGGAAGGGAAACTTCTCTTTCTCGAAGGTGCCGAGATTGATGTTGTCTTGAGCACTCCCCTTCCCCTTTGCTTTCAAAACCGTCTTAACAGATTGAAGCAGGTACTCCACATATTCCTTTGATGCTTTTTTCTCGTCGACTACCATACCGATAATGCTGTCTGGAAAGCAAGCATCGAAACCAAGCATCCCGGTTTCCGCGATATTTGCCGCAATAGTGATACATATCGTCCCTTCCGGCCATAGCTTGCTTTGAGCGAGACCGACATCATTATAGGTTGCAGAATAATCTTTAATTACTTGGCTAGATTTCCGGACATCACCCGTCTGAATAAAGGGGTAATCTCCGCCATACAGCTTGGGGTCGTTACGAGGTCTGTGCTTTGACTTACCCCGGCCATAGTCAACGCATACGTCCTTCAATGGCTGGTCAACCCAGCCGTCACCACGTTGTGCGAAGACAGAGGATAGGTAACCATCGAAAAGCTCCCTCACATTAGCAAGGTTTTTTTCGGTATTGGCACCGACCGTATCAATTCCGTCGAAGGTCTCATCAAGGAGGGAGCTTATTTTTTTCTGATCACAAATGCTGGGGACAGGAATCACTGAAGATTTTATATTCTTCAGTATAATTCTTTTTATCGCAGCGCCCGTCATCTTTCCTGTTACCTGCTGAAAACCATCCCTACTTTGCAGATAATACATGAGAAACTTCGCACAAAGCTTCTCAGGGTCCGGCTTCAGTAAGCACACACTTGATAGAAGACTAAAAGGCTCATCTAATTCGTTGACAGCAACGTTGCCAGTGCTAGCACCATCTTTCGTTAGCAGCACATCACCCAGCTCCGGATTGCAGCGTGCATAAATCTCGCTATGAAAATCCTCACCGCAATACTGAACATTATCTAATTTCAAAAAACCCATTCTTACATTCTTTGAAGTTAGGTATGGGTATCGCCCTTTCCCTGGATCAGGATAAAGAGTTTTTGGCGACCTATGTGCACCATCCTGAATCTTAATGCACACATCAGATAATGTAGCGCTTGGCCACGACATTCTCATAACATCCCCCGAATTCCTTCCAGGATCTCCTCTGCCTCGCGGTCCAGCGTCTCGATCTCGTTGATGATCACTTCCGGGTCGCGCAGCGGGGCTTCTTCGGCCTTGTTGGGATTCTTCACCGAGAGGTCGAAGGTCTCGCGATCCAGGTCATCGACGCTGACCGTCCACGAATGGTCGGAGTCGGCGAAGCCGGCCTGCAGCCTGACAAACTCGGCCAGGTCATCGTCGTTCAGAGGGTTGGTCTTGCCCAGGCTGCGGCCGGGGTCGAGCTGGTAGTACCAGATCTCGCGGGTCGGGGCGCCCTTCTCGAAGAACAGCACCACCGTCTTCACGCCGGCGCCGAGGAAGGTGCCGCCGGGGCAGTCGAGGATGGTGTGCAGGTTGCAGCTCTCCAGCAGCTCCTGGCGCAGCGCCTTCGAGGCGTTGTCGGCATTCGACAGGAAGGTGTTCTTGATCACCACCGCGGCGCGGCCGCCGGCCTTCAGTCGCTTGATGAAGTGCTGCAGGAACAGGAAGGCCGTCTCGCCGGTCTTGATCGGGAAGTTCTGCTGGACCTCCTTGCGCTCCTTGCCGCCGAAGGGCGGGTTGGCGAGGATCACGTCGAAGCGGTCCTTCTCCTGCAGGTCGGCGAGGTTCTCGGTGAGGGTGTTGGTGTGCACCAGGTTGGGCGCCTCGATGCCATGCAGGATCATGTTCATGATGCCGATGACATAGGGCAGGCTCTTCTTCTCCTTGCCGAAGAAGGTGTGGTGCTGCAGGGTGTCGAGCTGCTCGGTGGTGAGCCGGCGCGGCTCGTCGCTGCCGAAGCCGTAGCGCAGGTAGTCGTAGGCCTCGCAGAGGAAGCCCGCCGACCCCACCGCGCCGTCGTAGAGGCGCTCGCCGATCCTGGGGTCGATCACCCGGATCATGGCGCGGATCAGCGGGCGCGGGGTGTAGTACTCGCCGCCGTTGCGCCCGGCGTTGCCCATGTTCTTGATCTTGGCCTCGTAGAGGTGCGAGAGCTCGTGTTTCTCGTCCTGGGAGCGGAACTGCAGGCCGTCCACCAGCTCCAGGGCATCGCGCAGGCTGTAGCCGCTCTGGAACTTGTTGCGCACCTCGCCGAAGATCTCGCCGATCTTGTACTCGATGGTGTCCGGTCCGCTGGCGCGCTCGCGGAAGCCCTGCAGGTAGGGGAAGAGCTCGCGATTGACGAAATCGAGCAGGTCGTCGCCGGTCAGGGCGCGGTCGCGATCCAGGCGCTCCTCGCCGCCATCGCGCTTTTTGGGCGCTGCCCAGGTGGACCAGCGGCAGGACGCATCGAGGATGAAGTCGAAAGGCTTGCCGGCGAGATTGGCATTGAACGCCCGCTGCTGCTCCAGGTCGTCCAGGTACTTGAGGAACAGTAGCCAGGAAGTCTGCTCGGTGTAGTCCAGCTCGGTGGCGCAGCCGGCCTCTTTCCTGAGCACATCGTCGATGTTCTTGAAGGTCTGCTCGAACATGGGGTTCGCAGGTCCTTGTCAAAGGGTGTCATGCAGACGGCCGCCGGGCATGGCGCCGGCGGCCGTGGGGGAATCTTGGCGCCAATGCTACGACGTGGCGTCTCGGGGCGCCAATCGCCGAAGGTGCCCCTCCGCCTTCTCAGGCGAAGGCCTGAATGCCGGTCTGGGCGCGCCCCAGGATCAGCGCATGCACGTCGTGGGTACCCTCGTAGGTGTTGACCGTCTCCAGGTTGACCATGTGCCGCATCACGCCGTATTCCAGCGAGATGCCGTTGGCGCCGTGCATGTCGCGGGCCTGGCGGGCGATGGCCAGCGCCTTGCCGCTGTTGTTGCGCTTGATCAGCGAGATCATCTCCGGCGTGGCCTGGCCGGCGTCGAGCAGACGGCCGACGCGCAGGCAGGCCTCGAGCCCCAGGGCGATCTCGGTCTGCATGTCGGCCAGCTTGACCTGCACCAGCTGGGTCGCCGCCAGCGGGCGCCCGAACTGCCGGCGCTCGAGGGTGTAGCCGCGCGCGGCATGCCAGCAGAACTCGGCGGCGCCCATGGCGCCCCAGGCGATGCCGAAGCGCGCCTTGTTGAGGCAGCCGAAGGGCCCGGCCAGCCCGCCGGCATCCGGCAGCAGCGCCGCGTCGGGCACGAAGACGTCGTCGAGGACGATCTCGCCGGTCACCGAGGCCCGCAGCGACAGCTTGCCGTGGATGGTCGGGGTCGAGAAGCCCTCGGCGCCGCGCTCGACGATGAAGCCCTTGATTCGGTCGTCGTGGGCGTCGGAGCGCGCCCAGACGATGGCGATGTCGGCGATCGGGCTGTTGGTGATCCACATCTTGCGGCCGTTCAGCCGGTAGCCGCCGTCGACCCGGCGCGCCCGGGACTGCATGCCGCCGGGGTCGGAGCCGGCGTCGGGTTCGGTCAGCCCGAAGCAGCCCACGAGTTCGCCGCTGGCCAGCCCGGGCAGGTAGCGGCGCTTCTGCGCCTCGCTGCCGTAGGCCTCGATGGGGTGCATCACCAGCGAGGATTGCACGCTCATCGCCGAACGATAGCCAGAGTCGACCCGCTCCACCTCGCGGGCGATCAGGCCGTAGGCGACATGGCCTACGCCGGCGCCGCCGTAGGTCTCGGCGACGGTGGCGCCAAGCAGGCCCAGCTCGCCCATTTCGCGCAGGATCTCGCGGTCGAAGTGCTCCTTCTCGAAGGCCTCGCGCACCCGCGGCTGCAGCTTTTCCTGGCAGTAGGCGCGTGCCGTGGCCTGAACCTGGCGCTCGTCGTCGCCGAGCTGCTGGTCGAACAGCAGCGGGTCGTCCCACTGGAATCCACTCATCGTCGGCCTCGCGGAAAATGCATGAGCCGATGACTATAGCGCGCCTCTCGCTTCTCCCCCTATCGCCAAAGGATGCGACGACCGTCGCGATGCCGCATGCCGCCCTGCCGGTCGGGACGGCCGTCATGCTAGGCTGTGCGGCAAACAACGCCCGGAGCCGTTCCCTCATGCAGTCCGCGCAGCAACTACTCGAAACCCTGGTGGGCCACCCCACGGTGTCCCGCGACTCCAATCTCGACCTGATTCGCTTCATCGAGGGCTATCTCGAGGATTTCGGGGTGCCCTGCCAGCGCATCGAGAGCGACGACGGCCGGAAGGCCAACCTGCTGGCGCGCATCGGCCCCGAACGCGAGGGCGGCGTGGTGCTGTCGGGCCACACCGACGTGGTCCCGGTGGACGGCCAGCCGTGGACCACCGACCCGTTCTCGCTGACCGACCGGGGCGATGGCCGGCTCTACGGCCGCGGCAGCTGCGACATGAAGGGCTTCATCGCCTGCGCGCTGGCCCAGGTGCCGCGCTGGGTGGAGCAGGCTCTCGCCCGGCCCATCTACCTGGCGTTCTCCTATGACGAGGAGGTCGGCTGCGTGGGCGCCCCGCGCCTGATCGAGCGCCTCATGGCCGACGCGCCCCGCCCCGCCGCGGTGATCGTCGGTGAGCCCACCCTGATGGCCCCGGTGGTCGCCCAGAAGGGCATCACCAACCTGCGCACCACCGTGACCGGGCTCGAGGCGCACTCCAGCCAGGTCAATCAGGGCGTCTCGGCGATTCATGTCGCCGCCCGGCTGGTGACCCGGATCGAGGACATCATGGCCGAGCTGCGCGAGGCCGGCCGGGTCGACGAGGCCTTCAACGTCGCCCACTCCAGCCTGCATGTGGGCAGGATTACCGGCGGCACGGCGATCAACATCATGGCGCGCGAGTGCCGGTTCGACTGGGAGATCCGCCATCTGCCCCAGGACGGCTTCGAGGCGGTCTACTCGCGCTTCCAGGACTATGCCGAGTCGCTCGAGCGCGAGCTGCGCCAACGCGCCCCGCAGGTCAGCATCCGTACCGAGCCGCTCACCGCCACCGTGCCGGGACTGGCCGACCGCGACAACGCCGCGGCGCTCTCGCTGTGCCGGGCGCTGCTCGGCGAACGCGACACGGAGGCCGTCGCCTATGCCACCGAGGCCGGCCAGTTCCAGCAGGCCGGCCTGCCCACGGTGATCTGCGGGCCGGGCAGCATCGCCCAGGCCCACCAGCCGGACGAGTATCTGGAAACCGCGCAACTGGATGCCGGGGTGGCCTTCATGCGCCGGCTCGGCGATCACCTTGCCGGCGCGTGAGCCCGCCACGCCGGCCAGCAGCCATCGCCACCCCGACTACACCGTTGGTCACGTTGCCCAAATGTTGAACATATGGCAGCGTTGAATGAAACATTTGTGGACACACCGACGTGAAGGAACAACAACGCAAGTCATCGTCGCGGCCCAGCGTCGCCGAGGCGCTGGCCGAGGCCATCTTCTCCGGCCATTACCAGCCGGGCGATTTCGTGCCCAAGGAACTCGCCCTGTGCGAGGAATTCGCCATCAACCGCTCGGCGGTGCGCAGCGATCTTCGCCAGCTGGTGGATGTCGGTATCATCGAACGCATCTCGGGGCATGGCTCCAAGGTGCGCGACTATGCCGACTGGAACATCCTCGACCCCCAGGTCACCGAGTGGATGACCCGCTACGCGGCGCCCAATCCCAAGGTCCAGCGGGAGATCCTGACCTTCCGGCTGGATGTCGAGCCCTATGTCGCCATGACCGCCGCCAAGCGGGCCACGGCGCGCGACCTGGTGGCGCTCGAGGAAGCCTACGAAGGCATGGGGCAGAACCTGCACAACGCCACCAGCCCCGAGGAACGCCGGCTGCACAGCGACTACGACGTCGCCTTCCACGCGGCGATCTTCAAGGCCACCCACAACATCGTCTGGTCGCAGCTCTCGCACATCCTGCGCCCGTCCATCTACCTGCTGGTGTCGATGTCCAACGTCAGCGAGACCGACGACCCCGCCGAGAGCCTGGAGCGCCACCGCCAGCTGATGGAGTGCATCCGCGCCCGCCAGCCCCGCGAGGCCTTCCGTGCCGCCCAGCGGGTCCTCGCCGGCACCGCCAAGGCGCTGGGCCTGGACGCCCCCGAGACCTCGCTGGGGCGTGGCATCGAGCTCGATTGAGCCTTCCCCGACCGGTCACCGACTCACAGCGACCTGACGGATAGAGCAAGGCGGGCTTATCCGGAGGCAAGCTTCCGCGAGGGCGCTGTGAACCCTTCCGTGGGCGCTACTTTTGCCATCCATGGCAAAAGACCCTCGCTCCACCTTGCCCCCGGCGCCCTCTCACTGAGTGCTTGGCAATGAAATTCTTGTCGCCTTGTTCAGTGATTATCACGCGGCGGTGACTGCCTCGCCACGTCGCGGTACCTGGTCGCCGGCTCCAGCGTCATGCCGCGATCGAGCTGCTCGACCATGCCGCGCTGGATCTCCTGCCAGGGCGTCTGATGCGCTGGATAGATGTAGCCGCCGCGTGACGCCAGCGCCTCGCGGCGCGAGGCGAGTTCCGCGTCGTCGACCAGCAGGTTGGCCTCGCCGCGCGCCAGGTCGATGCGGATGCGATCGCCGGTCTCGAGCAGCGCCAGGCCCCCGCCGACGGCCGCCTCCGGCGCGGCGTTGAGGATCGACGGCGAGCCCGAGGTGCCCGACTGGCGACCGTCGCCGAGGCACGGCAAGGAGTCGATGCCGGCACGTATGAGGGCTTCGGGAGGCTGCATGTTGACCACCTCGGCGCCGCCGGGATGACCGACCGGCCCCGCCCCGCGCATCACCAGGATGGTGTTCTCGTCGATCGCCAGCTCAGGGTCGTCGATCCGCGCGTGATAGTCCTCCGAGCCGTCGAATACCACCACCCGGCCCTCGAAGGCCTCGGGGTCCTCGGGCCGGCTCAGGAAGCGGCGGCGGAAGTCGTCGGCGATCACGCTGGTCTTCATCAGCGCCGAGTCGAACAGGTTGCCCTTGAGATTGATGAAACCGGCGTGCGCGACCAGCGGGTTGTCGTAGCGGCGGATGACGTCGTCGTCGAGCGTCTCGCTCTCGCCGACATTGGCCGCCAGCATCCGGCCGTTGGCGGTCATCACGTCGCCGTGCAGGCGCCCCGCCCTGAGCAGTTCATTGAGCACCGCGGGCACGCCGCCGGCCCGATGAAACTCCTCGGAGAGATAGATGCCGGCCGGCATGACGTTGGCCAGCAGCGGAATCGCGTGACCCAGGCGCTGCCAGTCGTCGTTGTCGAGCTCGATGCCGGCATGGCGGGCGATGGCGTTGACGTGGATCGGCGCGTTACTCGAGCCGCCCAGCGCCGAGCAGACCACGATGGCGTTCTCGAAGGCCTCGCGGGTCAGGATGTCGAGCGGCCGCAGGTCCTCCCAGACCATGTCGACGATGCGCTCGCCGGTCTGGTAGGCGACCATCGCCCGCTCCTTGTAGGGCGCGGGAATCATCGCCGAGCCCGGCAGGCTCATGCCCAGCGCCTCGGCCATCGAGTTCATCGTCGACGCGGTGCCCATGGTGTTGCAGTGGCCGATCGACGGCGCCGAGTCGGTGGCCCGGCTCAGGAACTCCTCGTAGCCGATGTCGCCGGCGGCGAGGCGCTTGCGCAGTTCCCAGATGATGGTGCCGGAACCCACCCGCTCGCCGCCCCGCCAGCCGTTGAGCATCGGCCCGCCGGAGAGCACGATCGCCGGGATGTTCACGGTCGCCGCGGCCATCAGGCACGCCGGGGTGGTCTTGTCGCAGCCGGTGGTCAGCACCACGCCGTCGAGCGGGTAGCCGTGCAGCACCTCGACCAGCCCCAGGTAGGCCAGGTTGCGGTCCAGCGCGGCGGTCGGCCGGCGCACGTTCTCGTGGATCGGATGCAGGGGAAACTCGAAGGGCACGCCGCCGGCGGCGCGAATGCCGTCCTTGACGCGCTTGACCAGCTCGATGTGATGGCGGTTGCAGGGCGTCAGGTCGGACCCCGACTGGGCGATGCCGATGATCGGCTTGCCGCTTCTCAGCTCGTCGAGCGTGAGGCCGTAGTTCATGTAGCGCTCGATGCACAGCGCCGTGGTGCCCGGGTGATCGGGATTGTCGAACCACCAGCGCGAGCGGAGCTGGTCGGAAGTTATCGTGTGATCGCTCATGGTCTGACGCCTTTCCCTCGATGGTCGGTTGTCGAAAAGAGAGTTCACCCTGTCGCCAGCGTACTCTACCGGGATCGCCGCGTATGTTGAACAAACGAATGATATGTTCAACATGGATGCCGACTCATGTCTGTCTTTCCCGCACTCTCGAGATGCAGGGCAATCGCCGTTGGCTCTGACGAGGGCGCCGGGGGCAGGTTGTAGAGGGGGTGTTTGGCCATGGCCGAAAAATGATCCCTTCCATTTCGGCATTTCCGCCATCCATGGCGGTCAGATGGCCAAAGTAGCGCCCATGGAGGGGTCTATAGCGCCCCCGGAGGGCCGGCCCCGCTCGCAGACCTACCGACGGATCAGCCCGAATCATGATGCAGCTATCTGCAATCACCTTGGCTCGGGATGGATACCCTTTCGGCCCCCCGGGGCTCTGGCTCTATAATGCTCGGGGACAACAATCACCAAACCGCCCGCACAGGACACGCCATGAAGCCCGAAACGCTCGCCCTCCACCACGGCTATGCCCCCGACAACCAGCATGCCGTCGCCGTGCCCATCCACCAGAGCACCTCCTTCGCCTTCGACAACGCCCAGCATGCCGCCGACCTGTTCGACCTGCAGGTGGAAGGCAACATCTATTCGCGGATCATGAACCCCACCTGCGCCGTGCTGGAACAGCGCGTCGCCGCCCTCGAGGGCGGCATCGCCGGACTGGCGGTCGCCTCGGGCATGGCGGCCATCACCTATGCGATCCAGACCCTCGCCGAGGCGGGCGACAACATCGTCTCGATCAGCGAGCTGTACGGCGGAACCTACAACCTCTTCGCCCATACCCTGCCCCGCCAGGGCATCGAGGTGCGTTTCGCCCACAAGGACGCCCTCGCCGACATCGAGGCGATGATCGACGAACGCACCAAGGCGGTGTTCTGCGAGAGCATCGGCAACCCGTCCGGCAGCATCGTGGACATCGCCGCGCTGGCCGACGTGGCACACCGCCAGGGTGTCCCGCTGATCGTCGACAACACCGTGGCGACTCCCTTCCTGTGGCGCCCCATCGAGCATGGCGCGGATATCGTCGTGCATTCCGCCACCAAGTACATCGGCGGCCACGGCACCACCGTCGGCGGCGTCATCGTCGACTCCGGCAAGTTCCCCTGGGCCGATCAGGCGCAGCGCTTTGCGCTGCTCAACGAGCCCGACGCCTCCTACCATGGCATCAGCTACACCCGTGACGTCGGCGACGCCGCCTTCATCACCCGGGCCCGCGTGGTGCCCCTGCGCAACATGGGGGCCGCCCTCTCGGCCCAGGCCGCCTGGAACCTGCTTCAGGGGCTGGAGACCCTGGGGCTGCGCATCGAGCGCGTCTGCGACAACACCCAGCGGATCGCGACCTACCTGGAAGATCACCCCCAGGTCACCTGGGTGCAGTACGCCGGACTCGCCAGCCACAAGGACCACGCCCTGGCCGAGCGCTACATGGACGGCCGCGCCTCCGGCATCCTGAGCTTCGGCATCCAGGGCGGCCGCGAGGCGAGCGCGCGCTTCTACGACGCCCTGCAACTGGTGCTGCGCCTGGTCAACATCGGCGATGCCAAGACCTGTGCGGCGATTCCGGCGGCGACGACGCATCGCCAGCTCAACGACGAGGAACTCGCCGCGGCCGGGGTCACGCCCGACATGGTGCGCCTGTCGATCGGCATCGAGCATGTCGACGACCTGATTGCCGACCTGGACCAGGCGCTGGCCGCCGCCCGGGCCTGACGCCCGTCACCGCGCGGTCGCGAGGCATCACCACGCTCACGCCGCCGGTTCGACCACCTCCTTCCCAAAAGAACGCCGGCACGACGCCGGCGTTGAGGTTCCGTTTCCCGGACGCGCCGCCAATGACTGTTCCTCCTTAGGGTTTGTGCGAAAAGTCGGCGAGCGAAGGCAAGACAAGGCAAAAATCGGCGAAAAAGCGGAGTTTACGCGTTGTAAATGAGCATTTTGAGCCGATTTTTAACGCCGTATTGCCGAGCGCAGGCAGTTTTCGTACAAAGTCTAGTGCGAGTGGCGCGGCACCTCGGCACCCCGGCAGCCCACCAGAAAGTCGAAGTCGCAGCCCTCGTCGGCCTGCAGCACGTGCTCGATGTAGAGCTGGCGATAGCCGCCGCTGGCGGCGATGGTCCGCGAGGCCTGGGTGGGGTCCGTCTCGGCCAGCCGGCGTTCGAGCTCGGCATCGTCGACCTCGAGATGCAACGTGCCGGCGTAGGCGTCGAGTTCGATCCAGTCACCGTTTCTGACCGCCGCCAGCGGCCCGCCGGCGGCGGCCTCGGGGGCGACGTGCAGCACCACGGTGCCGTAGGCGGTGCCGCTCATCCGCGCATCCGAGATGCGCACCATGTCGGTGACGCCCTGCTCGAGCAGCTTGGCGGGCAGGCCCATGTTGCCGACCTCGGCCATGCCGTGGTAGCCACGCGGTCCGCAGTGCTTCATCACCAGGATGTCGTCGGCGGTGACGTCGAGGTCGGGGTCGTTGATGCGCGCCTTGTAGTCGTCGAAGTCCTCGAACACCACCGCCCGGCCGCGGTGGGTCATCAGCTCCGGCGTGGCCGCCGAGGGCTTGAGGACCGCACCCTGCGGGGCGAGGTTGCCGCGCAGGATGCACATGCCGCCGTCCTCGCGCAGGGGGTTGTCGAATGGCCGGATCACCTCGTCGTTGTAGAGCGGCGCGTCCCTGACGTTGTCCCACAGCGTCTTGCCGTTGACGGTCAGGGCGTCCTTGTGCGGCAGCCGATCGGCCTCGCCCAGACGTCGCAGCACCGCGGGCAGCCCGCCGGCATAGTAGAACTCCTCCATCAGGAAGCGACCCGAGGGCTGCAGGTCGACGATGGTCGGCGTGCCGCGGCCGATGTGGTTCCAGTCGTCGAGTGCGAGATCGACACCGATGCGCCCGGCGATGGCCTTGAGGTGGATCACCGCGTTGGTCGAGCCGCCGATCGCCGCGTTGGTGCGGATGGCGTTCTCGAAGGCCTCGCGGGTCAGCACCTTCGAAAGCCGCAGGTCCTCGTCGACCATGTCGACGATGCGGTTACCGGAGAGATGGGCGAGCACGTAGCGGCGCGAGTCGACCGCGGGGATGGCGGCGTTGTGGGGCAGCGACACGCCCAGCGATTCGGCCATGCAGGCCATGGTCGAGGCGGTGCCCATGGTGTTGCAGGTCCCCGCGGAGCGCGACATGCCGGCCTCGGCGGCCATGAAGTCGTGCATCGAGATCTGCCCGGCCTTGACCTGTTCGGAGAGCTGCCAGACCACGGTGCCCGAGCCGATGTCACGGCCCTCGTGCTTGCCGTTGAGCATCGGCCCGCCGGTGACCACGATGGTCGGGATGTCGCAGCTCGCCGCGCCCATCAGCAGCGCCGGGGTGGTCTTGTCGCAGCCCACCAGCAGCACCACGGCATCGAGCGGGTTGCCGCGGATCGCCTCCTCGACGTCCATGCTGGCCAGGTTGCGGGTGAACATCGCGGTGGGCCGCAGGTTGGACTCGCCGTTGGAGAACACCGGGAACTCCAGCGGGTAGCCGCCGGCCTCGAGCACCCCCTGCTTGACGTGCTCGGCGAGCTTGCGGAAGTGGGCGTTGCAGGGCGTGAGCTCCGAGAAGGTGTTGCAGATGCCGATGATCGGCTTGCCGCGAAACTCATGATCGGGAATGCCCTGATTCTTCATCCAGCTGCGGTACATGAAGCCATTCTTGTCGGCGGTGCCGAACCAGGCGGCACTGCGCAGCGGGCGCTTGTTGTCGGTCATGCGAAGACTCCCATCCGGACGACGGCGGCAACCGTCGTCTGAAGACTGTCAATGGGGCCGGCGAGGCTCGACTCGCCGGCCACCGTGAAATATCACGCTCCCCCGTATCGATACCCGTTCCGATATCGACGGCGCCCCGGCCGGTCGCGGCGAAGGCACGCGATGGGCGCGCGCTCAACGCGTGTCGCGCAGGCCCTTTTCAAGCCGGAGCCAAGACACACCATACGAAAGTTCATGTTGAACATAAAAGCCATATGTTAAACATTTAGACTATCTGTTGAGATGCCGGTGGCGAAACGTGACCCATTTCCCATCATCCGAAATCGCCCCGGCCGACGCGTCTCGCGCCGTGATGCCCCGAGGGCACCGCGATCGTGAGGGTCACCGTGCCCCCGAGGCACGAGTCCCGGGGCGGGCCCGATGCCCGCCTTCCGCCCCGAAAGGGGCCATCCAATGCTCGCTGTCACAACAACAAGCGCCACATGGAGACCATGATGTTCACAATGAAACAGGCCATCGCCGCTACCGGCTCGCTGCTGCTGCTCGGCATGACCACCGCCCAGGCCGCCGAATACGACTGGAAGTTCCAGGCCTCGGAAACCGCGGGCGAGCCAAGCTTCAAGATCAAGCAGAAGTGGGCCGACAAGATCGAGACCATGACCGACGGCAAGGTGCATATCGAGGTCATGCCGATCAATTCCATCGTCGGGCCCACCGAAACCCTGCAGGCGGTCTCGTCCGGTATCCTCCAGGGCCACATGACCGATCCCAGCTACTTCTCCGGCCAGAACCCGGCCTTCGGCATGATGGGCAACCTGGTGGGCGCCTGGAGCGACCCCTACGACTTCCTCGAGTACATGAAGCACGGCGGCGGCGAGGAGCTCTACAACGAACTGGCCGAGCCCTACGGCACCCACCTGATCTCGGCGGCCACCTTCCCGCTCGAGTCGATCCCCTCGACGGTGCCGATCAAGAAGGTCTCGGACTTCAAGGGCCTGAAGATTCGTGCCCCGCAGGGCATGGTCTACAACGTCTTCGAGCGGGTCGGCGCCTCGCCGGTCAACCTGCCGGGTTCCGAGGTCTACACCGCGCTCGAGAAGGGCGTGATCGACGCCGCCGACTCCACGGTGCTGTCCAACAACGACGCCCAGGGCATCCATGAGTTCGCCCACTACCCGATGTACCCGGGCTTCCACTCCATGCCGATGATCGCCGTGTCGATCAACAAGGACATCTGGGACGGCCTGCCCGAGGACCTGCAGACCACGCTGGAGACGGCCTTCGACGACATGGCCTATGACCTGATCGCCCAGCTCAAGGAACAGGATCTCGAGACCCTGCAGAAACTCAAGAAGGACCCCGACGTGCACCCCATCGACCTGTCGCCCGAGGAGCGCAAGAAGTTCCGTCAGGCCGCGCAGAAGGAATGGAAGGAATGGTCCGTCAAGAATGACATGACGCAGAAGTACTACGACTCCGTCACCGGCTTCCTGAAGTCACGCGACCTGCTGTAACGCGGTGTCATCACTCTCTTGCTTCTGACCACGGCGGCGCTTCGGCGCCGCCTGGAGGAACCATGTCCCGCAAGCTTCACAAGGAACACACTGCCGCGGCGGTCGACACCGACGCGGTACCGCCCGCCGAGCCCGAATCGGCGCCGGACGAGGCGCGCAGCGCCTTCGACCGCGGCGTGCTGTGGTGCGCCCGCGGCGCCGCCTGGCTGGTCTTCGTCGCCATGGTCATCAGCGTCTACGAGGTCATCATGCGCTATGGCTTCGATTCGCCGACCTCCTGGGTCCACGAGTCGGTGGTCATGCTGGTCGCGGTCTCCTTCGCCCTCGGCGGCCCCGCGGCCCTGGCCAGCAACCGCCACATCCGCGTGCGCGTGCTCTACGACACCGCCGGCCCGCATCTCAAGCTGTGGCTCGATCGCTTCAACGACCTGGTCACCTTCGGCTTCTGCCTGGCGATGAGCTACGCCGCCTACACCATGTTCTGGGACGCTTCCCACAACCCCATGGGCGAGTGGTCGCTGGAGCGTTCCGGCACCTCCTGGAACCCGCCGTTCCCGGCCCTGGTCAAGGGCGTGATCATGGTCGCGCTGATCATCATGTGCCTGCAGGCCTTCATCCACCTGATCCAGTCGCTGCGCGGCAAGCCCGCCCCGGTGACGCCGCCCGACGAGGAGGGGACCGCCTGATGAGTATCGCCGACGGAACACTGCTGATGGTCGGGGCGATCTTCGCCCTGCTGGTCACCGGCCTGCCGCTGGCCTTCATCACCGGCCTGGTGGCGCTGGCCTTCACCTTCGGCTGGTTCGGGCCCATGGCCCTGCCGCTGGTCACCACCCGGGTCTATGGCTTCGTCACCGAGTATTCGCTGGTGGCGGTGCCGATGTTCGTGCTGATGGCCTCGCTGCTCGACCGATCGGGGATCGCCAAGGACCTGTTCAACGCCATGCGCGTCTTCGCCGGGCGGCTACCCGGCGGCGTGGCGGTGCAGACCGTGGTGGTCGCCTTCTTCCTCGCCGCGCTCTCCGGGATCATCGGCGGCGAGATCGTGCTGCTGGGCATCCTCGCCCTGCCGCAGATGCTGCGCCTGGGCTACGACAAGCACCTGTCGATCGGCGTGGTGTGTGCCGGCGGCTCGCTGGGCACCATGATGCCGCCGTCGATCGTGCTGATCATCTACGGGCTGATCGCCAGCCAGTCGATCGCCGACCTGTTCACCGCCGCCATCACCCCGGCGCTGCTGCTGATGGGCTGCTACATCAGCTATGTGCTGATCCGCTGCCTCAAGAACCCCAAACTGGGGCCGCCGCTGACCGACGCCGACCGCGACGAGGGCTTCGCCAACCGCTGGGAGGCGCTCAAGGCCATCATCGTGCCCGGACTGATCGCCTTCGTGGTGCTGGGCTCGATCTACGGCGGCGTGGCCTCGGTCACCGAAGCCGCGGCGATGGGCGTGTTCGGGGTCTTCATGGCGGTGATCGCGCGTCGCGAGCTGACGCTGAAGATGCTGCACGCCAGCCTGACCCAGACGCTGATGACCTGCGGGATGATCATCTGGATCGGCATCGGCGCCGCGGCGCTGGTCGGGGTGTACAACCTGATGGGCGGCAACCGCTTCATCTCGCAGGTGATCCTGGGGCTCGACGTGCCGCCGGTGGCGATCCTGCTGGTGATGATGGCGATCCTGCTGGTGCTGGGGATGTTCCTCGACTGGATCGGCGTGGCGATGCTGACGCTGCCGATCTTCGTGCCGATCGTCGACCAGCTGGGCTATAGCCCGATCTGGTTCGGCATCCTGTTCGCGGTGAACATGCAGGTGTCGTTCCTGTCACCGCCGTTCGGCCCGGCCGCCTTCTACCTCAAGGGCGTGGCGCCGCCGAGCATCAGCTTGAAGGACATCTTCGTGTCGCTGCTGCCGTTCATCGCCATCCAGCTGGTGGTGCTGTTCGCGCTGCTGTTCTTCCCCGATCTGGCCATGTGGCTGGTGTAGGGCCCCCTGCTTTCAATCCAAGCGGAGATCGCCATGCGACTCATCCAGTATGAACACGAGGGCCGCCCCCAGGTGGCGGTAGTGGAAAGTCCCGATCAGGTGCGCCGGGTCGCAACCGACGAGGGGACCTACGGTCTGGCACAACGCGCCATTCGCGAGCGGCGCTCGCTGGCCGCGGTGGTCGAGTCGGCGCTGACCGAGGAGCGGCTCGACTACGCCGAGCTGGTCCGCGAAAAGCGCCTGCTGCCCCCGCTCACCCACCCGGACCCGGCTCACTGCCTGGTCACCGGCACCGGCCTGACGCACCTGGGCAGCGCCGACACCCGTTCGGCCATGCACAGCAAGGCTCAGGCCGACGAGAGCCAGCTGACCGACTCCATGCGCATGTTCAAGATGGGCGTCGAGGGCGGCAAGCCCGAAGCCGACCGGGTCGGCGCGCAGCCGGAGTGGTTCTACAAGGGCGACGGCGACTGCGTGATCGCTCCCGAGGCCGACATCCCGGTGCCCGCCTTCGCCCAGGATGCCGGTGAGGAGCCGGAGCTGGCCGGTCTCTATGTGATCGACGAGGCTGGCCAGCCGTGGCGAATCGGCTATGCTGTCGGCAATGAATTTTCCGACCACGTCATCGAGCGCCACAATTACCTGTGGCTGGCCCACTCCAAGCTGCGCGCCTGCAGCTTCGGCCCCGAACTGCTCGTCGGTGAACTGCCCGACCATCTCGAGGGCACCAGCCGTATCGTCCGCGACGGCCAGACGCTGTGGGAGAAGCCGTTTCTCACCGGCGAAGCCAACATGGCCCACAGCCTCGCCAACCTCGAACATCATCACTTCAAGTACGCCGGCTTCCGGCGTCCCGGCGATGTCCATGTGCATTTTTTCGGCACCGCGACATTGAGTTTTGCCGACGACGTCCGCACCCGGGAGGGAGATCGCTTCGAGATCGAGATCCCGGCCTTCGGACGCCCCTTGCGCAACCCGTTGTGCTTCGAGACCACGGATGTCGACACCGCGACGTCCGTCAACGCGCTCTAACTCAGGAGGAAATCATGACCCTGGAAGGCAAGCTACTCATCGGCCAGCAGGCCGTGCGCGGCACCAGCGGCGAGATCCAGGCCATCAATCCGTCGTCCAACCAGCGCCTGGAGCCGGTCTATGCCGGTGGCACCCGCGAGGACGTCGACCGAGCCTGCGAGCTGGCCGGCGCGGCGTTCGACAGCTACCGCGAGACCTCGCTCGAGGACCGCGCGGTGTTCCTCGAGACCATCGCCGAGGAGATCGAGGCACTGGGCGATACCCTGATCGAACGCGCCAGCGACGAGTCGGGCCTGCCGATTCCGCGCATCGAGGGCGAGCGCGGCCGCACCTGCGGCCAGCTGCGGCTGTTCGCCTCGGTGGTACGCGCCGGCGAGTGGCTCGACGTGCGCGTCGACCCGGCCCTGCCCGAACGAGCGCCGCTGCCGCGCGCCGACCTGCGCCAGCGCCACATCGCCCTGGGCCCGGTGGCGGTGTTCGGCGCCTCCAACTTCCCGCTGGCGTTCTCGGTGGCCGGCGGCGACACCGCCTCGGCGCTGGCCGCCGGCTGCCCGGTGGTGGTCAAGGCACACTCCGCCCACCCCGGCACCAGCGAGCTGGTGGGCCGGGCCATCCAGAAGGCGGTGGCCCGCTGCCACCTGCCCGAGGGGGTGTTCTCGCTGCTGTTCGGCTCCGGCCGCGAGGTCGGTCAGGCGCTGGTCGCCGATGCCCGCATCAAGGCGGTGGGCTTCACCGGCTCGCGCAGCGGCGGTCAGGCGCTGGTCGCCACCGCCCAGGCGCGTCCCGAACCGATCCCGGTCTACGCCGAGATGAGCTCGATCAACCCGGTGTTCCCGCTGCCCGCGGCGCTCAAGGCCCGCGGCGAGACCATGGCCGAGGGCTTCGTCGCCTCGCTCAACCTGGGCGCCGGGCAGTTCTGCACCAACCCGGGGCTGGTGATCGCGGTCAAGGGCCCCGAGCTCGACGCCTTCGTCGAGGCCGCCGGCCGGGCGGTGCGCGACAGCGCCGGCCAGACCATGCTCACCCCGGGCATCCATGACGCCTACACCCAGGGCATGGACACCCTGGCGCGCCATGAGAAGACCCGCGAGGTGGCCCGCGGCCAGGCCGGCGAGCAGCCCAACCAGTGCCAGCCGGGGCTGTTCGTCACCGCGGCGGCGGACTTCCTCGCCGACGAAGCCCTGCAGGCCGAGGTGTTCGGCGCCAGCTCGCTGGTGGTCGAGTGTGCCGACGAGGCGGAAGTGCGCCAGGTTGCCGAGCACCTGGAAGGTCAGCTGACCGCCACGCTGCAGCTGGATGACGCCGACCACGACAGCGCCCGGGCACTGCTGCCGATCCTCGAGCGCAAGGCCGGGCGCATCCTGGTCAACGGCTGGCCGACCGGGGTCGAGGTGTGTCACGCGATGGTCCACGGCGGGCCCTACCCGGCGACCTCGGACTCGCGCACCACCTCGGTGGGCAGCGCGGCGATCCATCGCTTCCTGCGCCCGGTGTGCTACCAGAACCTGCCTGACGGCCTGCTGCCGGAGGCGCTCAAGGAAAGCAATCCGTACCAGCTCAACCGCCTGGTCGACGGCCGGCGCGAGGGCTGAGTCTTTCACCACCCGGCAGACGAAGTGGGCTTCTCCGGCGACAAGGCTTCGCGAGGGCGCTGTAAACCCCTCCTTGGGCGCTACCTTTGCCATCTGACCGCCATGGATGGCGGAAATGCCGGAATGGGAGGGATCACTTTCCGGCCCTGGCAAAGGACCCTCGCTTCGCCTTGTCCCCGGCGCCCACCATTGCTGGAGTTTGGAGGAGATGAGCTCTAAGCGGTGCTAGCGCAACCCACGCAGGACCCCGACGGGACGGCCACGGCCGTCCCGTCGCTGTTTCAGGGGGGCGTCTCCTCCCCCGCCACGCCCTCGAAGGGACGCGCCGCCAGCTCCCGCAGATGATCGATCAGAGCCTGGGCCGCCGAAGGCAGCGCTTCGTCACGTCGCGTGATGATCCCGTAATAATCGAGCGGCTTGCCGATGATGCGCTCGAGCAGCACGTACTGACCGCTTTCCAGCGGGCGCCGCAGCACCGAACGCGGCAGCACCGCCAGCATGTCCGAATCCAGCAGCAGCTGCAGCGTGGTCTGGATCGAGGTGGTCTCGACCACATTGTCCGGCGAGGTCACGCCCTCGGCCGCCAGCGCCGCCTCGAACACGCCGCGCATCGGGCTGGTCATCGGGTGCAGGATCCACGGCCAGCGGCTCAGCGTTGCCAGATCCGGCATGCCGTCGCCCGCCGCCAGGGGGTGGCCGCGTCGAACCACGACCCGCAGCGGCTCGTCGCGCAGCGGCTCGAAGTCGAACTGGTTGTGCTGGCTGACATGGGTCAGACGGCCGATGACCAGGTCGAGCCGCCGATACTCGAGCTCGACCAGCAGCCGGTCGCTGGTCTGTTCCTGCAGGTGGACGGAAAGCCGCGGACGCTCGCGCTTCAAGCGGGCGATCGCCGCCGGCAGGATCTCCGGTGCCGCCGCCGCGATCGCGCCGATCAGCAGGCGTCCGTAGCCTCCCGCCCGCCGGTCATTGATATCGCTGACCAGTCGGTCCGCCTCGTTGAGCAGCCGCCAGGCATGGCGGATCACCGGCTCGCCCAGCTCGGTGGGCAGCATGGCACGCGGCAGCCGCTCGAACAGCGCGAAGCCGAAGAAGCCTTCCAGGTCGCGCAGCATCTTGCTCGCCGCCGGCTGGCTCAGGTGCATGGCACGTGCCGCGGCATGCAGGTTGCGGCTGCGATCCAGCGTGGTCAGCAGCACCAGATGCTTGAAGCGCAGCCAGCCAAAAAGATGGGTAGATGACAGGGGGTCCATGGACGTCGCTCCCCGGCACGGCAAGGCGCGCCTTTTGATAACCAGAAGAAATCGCAGTAACAAAATTTTGATTGGAAGGTTATCGCAATTCCCGCTTACCTTGCCAAGAGGCTTGAGTCCCGGCGACGACCGGCAACATGGCAAGGAGCAGGCATGACCACCATCACCCACCTCGACGTGCGCGACATTCGATTCCCCACCTCGCGCGACCTGGACGGCTCGGACGCGATGAATGCGGCGCCGGACTATTCGGCCACCTACGTGATCCTCACCACCGATGCCGGCGACGGCCTGGAAGGCCACGGACTGACCTTCACCATCGGCCGCGGCAACGAGGTGTGCGTGGCGGCCGTGCGCTCGCTGGCCTCGCGGATCGTCGGCCAGCGTCTGGAAACCATCACCGCCGAGATGGGGCGCTTCTGGCGCGAGCTGACCAGCGGCGACAGCCAGCTGCGCTGGCTGGGGCCGGAGAAGGGCGTGATCCACCTGGCGAGTGCCGCGATCATCAACGCGGTGTGGGACCTGTGGGCCAAGCGCGAGGGCAAGCCGGTCTGGCAGCTGCTGGCCGACATGACCCCCGAGGCGCTGGTGCGCTGTCTGGACTTCCGTTTCGTCAGCGACGCCCTCACCCCCCAGGAAGCGCTGGCCATCCTCAAGCGCAACGAAGCCGGCAGGGCCGAACGGATCGCGCACCTTCGCGAATCGGGCTACCCGGGCTATACCACCTCCGCCGGCTGGCTGGGGTATTCGGAAGACAAGATGCGCCACCTGGCCCGCGAGGCCCTGGAGGAAGGCTGGGAGCACTTCAAGCAGAAGGTCGGCGGCGACCTCGCGGAGGACCGGCGCCGGGCGCAGATCCTGCGCGAGGAGATCGGCTGGCAGCGCAGCCTGATGATGGATGCCAACCAGATGTGGGACGTCGACGAGGCGATCGCCAAGATGCGCGATCTGGCCGAGTTCGACCCGCTGTGGATCGAGGAGCCCACCAGCCCGGACGACATCCTCGGCCACGCCGCCATTCGCGAGCGCCTGGCACCGGCCATCGGGGTCGCCACCGGCGAGCACTGCCACAACCGGGTGATGTTCAAGCAGCTGCTGCAGGCCGGGGCGATCGACTACTGCCAGCTCGATGCCGCGCGGCTCGGCGGCCTCAACGAAGTGATCGTGGTGCTGCTGCTGGCCGCCAAGTACGACGTGCCGGTCTGCCCCCATGGCGGCGGCGTAGGGCTTTGCGAATACACCCAGCACATTTCGGCGTTCGACTACATCGCCGTCTCCGGCTCGCTGGAGGGGCGCCTGCTCGAGTACGTCGACCACCTGCACGAGCACTTTATTGATCCGGTGCGCATCGAGCGCGGCCGCTACCGGCTGCCCGAGGCCCCCGGCTACAGCATCACCATGCACGCCGAGTCACTCGAGCGCCATGTCTTTCCCGACGGTGATGCCTGGCAGTCATGAGCGCATCCGCCCGGGGCATGTTCGACCAACGATCAAGTCTCGTCGAGCGCCGAAGTCGTGTAGGTTCAACATAGACAATAACGAAGCAAACATTCTTCAGCATAGTTTGTTCATTTGTGACCGGGTTGCGGCACCTGCCCGCCCGGCCCACACGCACGTGTCCCGGACACGTCAGCTACCCAAGGAGCCAAGCATGAAAACAACCACAATGACCCGCGTGACCTCGCTGATCGGTGGCGCCCTGCTGGGCCTGACCACCCTGCAGGCCAGTGCCGCCAGCGAGATGCCGCCGATTCCCGACGTCAAGGGCGACGTCGTGAAGGCCGACGGCGACTTCAAGATCAAGTTCAGCATCGGCACCACCCAGTCCGGCGCCCAGTATCGCGGGCTCGAGTACTTCGAGAAGATCGTCGAGAAACGCAGTGACGGCCACATTCAGGTCGAACTGTTCCCCGGCGCCCAGCTGGGCGACGACCTGCAGGCGGTCAGCGCCCTGCAGTCCGGTACCCTGGAGATGACCGCGCCGTCGACCTCGCCGCTGGTCAGCATGTTCCCCAAGTTCGCCCTCTTCGACCTGCCCTTCCTGTTCCCCACGCCGGAAGTCGCCGACGAGGTCCTGGACGGCGAGATCGGCCAACAGATGCTCAAGGACGCCTCGACCAACGGCCTGGTGGCGATCGGCTGGGCGGAGAACGGCTACCGTCAGCTGACCAACAGCCAGCACCCGGTCAGCTCGCCGGAGGATCTCGACGGCCTCAAGATCCGCACCATGCAGAACCCGATTCACCTGGATATCTGGCGTACGCTGGGGGCCAACCCCACGCCGATGTCCTTCGCCGAGCTGTTCACGGCGCTGGAACAGGGTGTGGTCGACGGTCAGGAGAACCCCTGGATCACCATCCAGTCCTCCAAGTTCAACGAGGTGCAGGACTACGCCACCGAGACCAACCACGTCTACACCCCGTTCATCACCCTGGTGTCGGAGCGCTTCTGGAACAAGCTGCCGGCGGATTACCAGCAGCTGCTGCGTGAGGCGGCCAAGCAGATGGGCGACTACGAACGCCACGTCAGCCGCACCATGAACGACCAGATCAAGCAGGAGCTGGCCGACTCGGGCATGCAGATCACCGAGCTGACCCCGGAGCAGATGAAGACCTTCCAGGACACGGTGGCCCCGGTCTACGACGACTGGCGCGACAAGATCGGCGGCGAGCTGATCGACAAGGTCCGCGCGGTCTCCCAGTAATCACCGACCGGCGTCGGGCGGGCGCTGACGCTCGCCCGACGCGCCGTATTCGGAGGGCGCCATGAACGCATCCCATTCTTCCCGCAGTGCGCTCGCCCTGCTCAAGACCACCCTGGAAATCGCCGTCGGCCTGCTGGTACTGGGCGTGGTGTTCTGCGTGGCGGCCAACGTCTTCGGCCGCTTCGTGCTCAACTACTCCTACGCCTGGGCCGAGGAACTCTCCCGCGTGTTGTTCATCTGGCTGGTGCTGCTCGGCGCCGGACTGGGCAGCATCGACCGCGAGCACGTCGCGGTCACCTACTTTCAGGACAAGGCCCCGGCGCCGTTGCGCAAGCTGTTCGCCCTGCTGTGCATCGCAGTGATCTATATCGTCTGCGTGTGCATCCTGCTCGGCTTCCGTGACCAGCTGTCGGGCTTCACCAGCGCCACGCCAATGCTGCAGATACCCAGAACCGTGCTCTACAGCGCCATGCCGGTCATGGCCGTGCTCACCCTGATCGCCAATACCCTGGCGCTCGTCAAGCTGTTGCGGGGGACCGCCTCATGATTCTCTGGAGCATTCTCGTCGGGCTGGCGATCTGCATCGTCATCGGCCTACCGATCTCGTTCGGGCTGGCGGCCATCAGCCTGTTCATCTTCTTCGCCGCCGACTACTCGCTGTCACCCATCGTCGCCCAGGCGGTCAACGGGCTCGACTCCTTTCCGCTGCTGGCGATTCCGCTGTTCATCCTGGTCGGCGAGGTGATGAGTCAGGGCGGCATCGCCCAGCGCCTGGTACGGCTGGCCAGCGCCCTGGTGGGCTTCGTCGCCGGCGGGCTGGGCCAGGTGGCGGTGCTGACCTCGATGTTCTTCGGCGGCATCAGCGGCTCGGCGGTGGCCGACGCCTCCGCGGTGGGCAGCATGATGATCGAGCCGATGAAGCAGCACCGCTACAGCGGCCCGCTGGCCACGGCGATCGTGGTCGCCGCCTCGGTGGTGGGCATCATCATTCCGCCGTCGATCCCGATGATCCTGTTCGGGGTGGTCACCAATACCTCGATCTCGCAGCTGTTCATGGCCGGCATCGTGCCCGGCGTGCTGATCACCCTGGGGCTGGCAGTCACCACCTTCCTGCAGGCCCGCAAGACCGGCAAGGGCCAGCCCTTCGAGCTCCGCGAGCTGTGGCTGGCACTCAAGGATTCGCTGCTCGCGCTGCTGCTGCCGGTGATCATCGTCGGCGGCATCCTCTCCGGGGTGTTCACCCCCACCGAGAGTGCGGCGATCGCCCTGATCTACGCCATCGCGGTGTCGATGTTCATCTACCGCAGCCTGTCCCTGAAACGCTTCTTCCAGCTGTGCATCGCCACCGGCCGGCTGACCGGCGTGGTCATGCTGCTGCTGGCCTTCGCCAGCGTGCTGGCCTGGCTGCTGACCGCCAACATGATTCCGCAGCAACTGGTCGTCAGCCTGTCGGCGATCACCGAGAACAAGCTGCTGCTGCTCCTGCTGCTGTCGCTGTTCCTGCTGGTGGTGGGCTTCTTCATGGATCTGACGCCGGCGATGGTGATCCTGGCGCCGCTGATGACGCCGGTGGTGGTCAAGCTGGGCATCGACCCGGTGTACTTCGGCGTGCTGATGTCGTTCATCCTCGGTCTGGGACTGATCACCCCGCCGGTGGGTACGGTGCTCTACGTCGGCTGCGGCGTGGGCAAGGTGGGCATGGAACATCTGGTCAAGAGCCTGCTGCCCTTCTACCTGACCCTGTTGCTGCTGCTGGCCGCCTTCCTGATCTTCCCTGACCTGATTCTCTGGTATCGGTAACGCTGCAAAGGAGCCCGCCATGCCCCTCGATCCCGCGTCCCTGAAGGCCTTCCTCGTCGAGCGTATCGGCGATGCCGGGGTGGTCGACGACCCGGCCGACCTGCCCCGCTACACCACCGACTGGGCCGGTGACCGACGTGGCGAACCGCTGCTCGTCGCCCGGCCACGCACCACCGACGAGGTGGCGGCGGTCGTCGCCCACTGCCACCGCCACGGCATCCCCATGGTGCCCCAGGGCGGGCATTCCGGGCTGGTGGGCGGCGCCCTTCCCGACGCCGAACGCCCTGAGCTGGTGATCAGCCTCGAGCGGCTGAACCGGATTCGCGCCATCGACCCGCTCAACTTCACCCTGAGCGTGGACGCCGGCTGCGTACTGCAGACGGTCAAGGACGCTGCCGCCGAGCACGACTGCGACTTCCCGCTGAGCCTCGGCGCCCAGGGCAGTTGCCAGATCGGCGGCAACGTCGCCACCAACGCCGGCGGCCTCAACGTGCTGCGCCACGGCATGATGCGCCAGCTGGTGCTGGGCCTGGAGGTGGTGCTGCCCGACGGCCGCGTGTGGAACGCCATGCACGCCCTGCACAAGGACAACCGCGGCTACGACCTCAAGCAGCTGTTCATCGGCGCGGAGGGCACCCTGGGCATCGTCACCGGTGCGGTGCTCAAGCTCTCTCCCCGGACGCACAACACGCGTACCGCCCTGGTGGCCGTGCCCGACGTGAACGCGGCGATGGCCCTTTACGGCCAGGCGCGACGCAGTTGCTGCGACCTGCTCAGCGCCTTCGAGCTGATCCCGCGCGCCTGCCTGGAACTCGCCTTCGAGGCCGATCCCTCGCTGCCCGATCCGCTGGACAGCCCCTATCCCGTCTACGTGCTGCTGGAGGTCGCCGCCAGCGGCCCGCTGGATCTCGACGCCATGATCGAACATCTCTTCGAGACCGGCATGGCGGCCGGACAGATTCTCGACGGCGTGCTGGCCGGCAGCGACACCCAGGCCGAGCGCCTGTGGCAGATCCGCGAGCGCATGGTCGAGGGCCAGCAGCTGCGCGGGGAACACCTGCGCACCGACATCGCCCTGCCCATCTCGACCCTGGCGGACTTCTTCACGGCCGCCAGCCAATTGATGGCCGACCACTCGCCGGACACCACGGTGATCGCCTACGGCCACATCGGCGACGGCAACCTGCACTTCAACCTGCTGCCGCCAGCCGGGCTCACGCTGGCCGACAAGAAGGCCCTGCTGCACGAGCTGGAAACCGAACTGTTCGCGCTGGTCGACGACCATCACGGCAGCATCAGTGCCGAACACGGCATCGGCCGGGTCAAGCAGGCCCCCTACCTGGCCGGCCTGGCCCCGGTGGAGCGCGAGCTGCTCGAGGGCATCAAGCGGCTGTTCGACCCCGAGGAGCTGATGAGCCCGGGGCGTATCCTGCCCCGGCGTCACTGAGCCCGTCACCCGGCGTCCCGGATGCCGCCGCGGCACCCGGGACAGGCCGTCCGTTCCGTCGTCTCCCTTTTCCCCGCTCCCGCGCGTTCCCGCATTCCCCGACGAAAAGCCAATGCCCGCCGTGCCGCCGGGTATGGCAAGTCGACGACGGCTGTACCATACTCGACGTGACAGTCAGGCTGTTATCCTGTCATACAATAAGTCAGTCAATGACACCGCCACCATGAGGCCGCCATGCGACTTCGAGACAAGACCGCCCTGGTGACCGCCGCCGGTCAGGGCATCGGCAACGCGACCGCGCGACGCTTCGCGGCCGAGGGCGCCCGTGTCCATGCCACGGATATTGCCACCGACGCGCTGGAAAGCCTGGCGGACGTGCCCGGCATCGAGATCCACCGGCTCGACGTGCTCGACGCCCGGGCCATCGCGCAACTGGCCCGGGCCCTGCCCGGGATCGACATCCTGTTCAACTGTGCCGGCCATGTCGCCAACGGCTCGCTGCTCGAGTGTGACGAGGACGACTGGGAACGCTCCCTGTCGCTCAACGTCACGGCCATGTATCGGATGATCCGTGCCTTCCTGCCCGGCATGCTGGAGCGGGAGCACGGCAGCATCATCAACATGGCCTCGGTGGCCTCGAGCCTGAAGGGCGTGCCCAACCGCTTCGCCTACGGCACCACCAAGGCCGCCGTGCTGGGCCTGACGAAGTCGGTGGCGGTGGACTATCTGGCCCGGGGCATTCGCTGCAACGCCATCTGCCCGGGCACCGTCAGCTCGCCCTCGCTGATGCAGCGCATCGCCGACCAGGCCGCCGCTCAGGGCCGCAGCGAGGCCGACGTCCACGCCGAGTTCATCGCGCGCCAGCCCCTGGGGCGCCTGGGCACGCCGGAGGAGATCGCCGCACTGGCGACCTACCTCGCCGCGGACGAGTCGGCCTACACCACCGGTACCTTCTCGGTCATCGACGGCGGCTGGCTGGCCTGATTTCGCTGGACACTCTCGACCATGGACACTCTCTCGATCACAAGGAATACCCACGCATGAAACTGCTGCGCGTCGGCCCTCCGGGCCAGGAAAAACCCGCCCTGCTCGCCGAGGACGGCACCCTTCGCGACCTGTCCGGGCAGATCGACGATCTCGCCGGCGACGTGCTGGCGGCCGCGCGACTGCGCGCGCTCGCGGCGCTGCCGATCGACAGCCTGCCGATGATCGACGCCGATACCCGCATCGGCCCCTGCGTGGGCCGGATCGGCAAGTTCATCTGCATCGGCCTCAACTACGCCGACCACGCCGCCGAAAGCGGTGCCGAGGTTCCCGCCGAACCCGTGGTCTTCAACAAGTGGACCAGCGCGGTCTGCGGCCCCGACGACGACGTCGTCCTGCCGCGCGGCTCGCAGAAGACCGACTGGGAGGTCGAGCTGGGCGTGGTGATCGGCAAGGGCGGCCGCTACATCGAGGAAGCGGAGGCGATGTCGCATGTCGCCGGCTTCTGCGTGGTCAACGACGTCTCGGAGCGCGAGTATCAGCTCGAGCGCTGCGGCAGCTGGGACAAGGGCAAGGGCTGCGACACCTTCGGCCCGCTGGGCCCGTGGCTGGTCACGCCCGACGAGATCACCGACCCCCACGACCTGAACCTGTGGCTCGAGGTCGACGGCAAGCGCTATCAGGACGGTTCGACGCGCACCATGGTCTACAAGGTGCCCTTCCTGATCAGCTACCTCAGCCGCTTCATGAGCCTGCAGCCCGGCGACGTGATCTCCACCGGCACGCCTCCCGGCGTGGGCATGGGTCAGACACCGCCCACCTACCTGCGGGCCGGGCAGACCATGCGCCTGGGCATCGACGGCCTGGGCGAGCAGCGCCAGCGTGTCGTGGCCGACTGAACGAGACTACCGGGGCGGCGCCAGAACCGCCCCGGGACGGAGCATCCTGCAATGAGCCAGACCATCATCAGCGACACCTTTCAGCGCCCCAGCCTGCGCGTGCATGCACTCGACAACGTGCATGTGGCCCTCAAGGACCTGCCGGCCGGCACCGAGATCGACGACGACGGGCGGACCGTGCGCCTGACGGAAGCCGTGCGCCACAAGCACAAGTTCACGCTCGCCCCGCTGGCCGAGGGCGAGCTGGTCATCATGTACGGCGTCACCGTCGGCCGGGCCACCCGGGCGATCGCCGAAGGCGCCGCGATCACCACGGAGAACACCGAGCACTCCACCGACAGCCACCCCGCCCAGGCCCACCGCGACCACTGGAGCGCCCCGGACGTGAGCCGCTTCAGCGGCATCACCTTCGACGGCTACCACCGTCCGGACGGCCGGGTCGGCACCAGCAACGTCTGGCTGGTGGTGCCGCTGGTGTTCTGCGAGAACCGCAACATCGAGGTGCTGCGCCAGTGTGTCGCCGATGCGCTGGGCGAGGACCCCTATCGCGACTACAAGCGCATGGCGCGCGAGCTGCTCCACGGCGAGGCCGGTGCCGCCAGGGACGCCCCGCCCTCGCAGCCACTCTTTCCCAACGTCGACGGCGTGCGCTTTTTGACTCACACCCTGGGCTGCGGCGGCACCGACGACGACGCCCGGGCCCTGTGCCAGCTGCTCGCCGGCTACATCTGTCACCCCAACGTCGCCGGCGCCACCGTGCTCAGTCTGGGCTGCCAGAAGGCGCAGATCGAGATGCTCCGGCAGGCCGTCGCGCAGCGCGACCCGCAGGGGCTGCGCCCGGTGCACTACTTCGAGCAGCAGGCCGCCCAGGGCGAGGACGCGCTGATCCGCGAGGCCCTGACCACCATCTTCGACGGCATCAAGGAAGCCGACCGGGTCACGCGCCGGCCGGCGCCGCTGTCGGCGCTGACCATCGGCGTGGAGTGCGGCGGCTCCGACGGCTTCTCGGGGCTGTCGGCCAACCCGCTGGTGGGGGCGGTCATCGACCGCCTGGTCACGCTGGGCGGCAGCGGCATCCTCAGCGAATTTCCCGAGCTGTGCGGCGTGGAACACAAACTGGTCGCCCGCTGTCGCGACGATCATGTGGCCGAGCGCTTCCGCGAGCTGATGGACGCCTACCAGCGTCATGCCGCCGCCGTCGGCGCCCACTTCTCGATGAATCCCTCGCCCGGCAACATTCGCGACGGGCTGATCACCGACGCCATGAAATCCGCCGGCGCCGCGAAGAAGGGCGGCGACAGCCCGGTGGTCGACGTGCTCGACTACACCGAGCCGACCGTGCGCCAGGGACTCAACCTGCTGTGCACCCCGGGCAACGACGTGGAATCCACCACGGCGCTGGTCGGCTCGGGGGCCAACCTGGTGATGTTCACCACCGGCCTGGGCACACCCACCGGCAACCCCATCGCCCCGGTGCTCAAGGTCGCCAGCAACAGCGAGATGGCGCAGCGCCTGCCGGATCTCATCGACTTCGACGCCGGGCCGATCATCCGCGGCGAGGCGCGGATCGGCGAACTGGCCGATGAACTGCTGCAGCTGTGCATCGACACCGCCTCGGGACGCTATCAGCCCCGGGCCGTGCGCCTGGCGCAGCACGACTTCATTCCCTGGAAGCGCGGCGTCTCGCTGTAGGTCGCCTCACCGCGGGCCGGAAGCACGGCCCCAACAACGAACAGGGGCGCCGATGGGCGCCCCTGTTACCACCTGACTCCTGGACCTGACGATGTACCGGTACCGCCCCGGATCAGTCCTCGTCGGACAGGCGTTCCTTCAGCTGCCGGTAGGTACCGTAGTGGCGATCGAGATGACGGCGCATCGCCGCCTCGGCGGCGTCCGGGTCGCCGGAGGCGATGGCCTCGACGATGTCGATATGCGCCTGCAGGGCGGCATGGTCCTCGCCCTCGCGCTGCAGCACATGGGCGCGACGGTCGTCGAGCCACTCCGACAGCGCCTCGTGCACGGCAGTGAAGATCGGGTTGCGGGCAATCGCCGCCAGCACGCCGTGGAAGTCGTTGTCGCTGCGCTTGAAGCGGGTATCGTCGTCGAGCGCCGCGCGGTTCTCGTCCAGGGCGCGGCGCAGGCTGTCGATGTCCTCGGCGCTGGCGTGCTGGGCCGCGTAGCGCGCCATGGAGATCTCGAACATGGCGCGGGCTTCCTGGAAGTACTGCTGCCCTTCCGACTGGGCGAGCAGCTGGCGGGTCACGCCGGACAGCCGCGCCATCACGGCCTCGGCGGTGGGCCGGATGACCCGGGCGCGCGTGCCGCTGTTGATGGCGATGAGCCCCAGACGTTGCAGGTAGAACAGCGCCTCGCGCACCGCCGGCCGGCCGACGCCGAACTGCTCCATGAGCTCGCGCTCGGCGGGCAGTTGATCGTCCGCCTTGAGCCGCCCCTCGAGAATGTCCTTCTCGAGCTGCTCGGCCACCTGCTCGGACAGCGTCTTGCGTTCTACCTTGTATTTCGTCATTCGCTGCGACTCCTCGCCAACCGTGTCTGCGCCCTATGGTACTGCATTGCCCCCCGGTCAGGTCAGCGGCAACGGTTCCACGTCCAGCGCCTCGGCCAGTTGCCGATAGGCCGCGACGTTGGCCGAGTCCAGCGGGATCCCCTCGGCGTCACGCTGCGCCTGGCAGCGCCACTCGCGGTCGCCCGGCGCCAGCACCTCGCGTCCCTCGACGGCGGGCTGGGCACGCAGATCCTCGAGGTAGGCCGCGATGGCACGCTCGTAGACCTCGCGTTCCACGAAGGCCCCGGGATTCATGACCAGGAAGAAGTGCCCGATGCCCCGCGGGGTGTGCATGTCCTCGCCGAGCATCGGCAGCAGCCGGAACCCGTGCAGCATGCCCGACAGGCTGGCGCTGAGCACCTCGACCATGCCGGCCAGCGCGGCCCCCTTGAAGCCGAAGTCGGCACCGCCCAGCGGCAGCAGCGAGGCGGCCGTGTGCGGGTCGGTGGTCAGGCCGCCGCGGTCATCGACCACCACGTTCGACGGCAGGGTGCGGTCGATGGCGCGATACTGCTGGACGCGATTCCAGGGAATCGAGCTGGTCGCCATGTCGACCAGGTAGGGCTGGCCCGCGGCCACCGGCGCCGCGAAGGCGATGGGATTGGTGCCATGGAAGGCGTGGGTACCGTCGTGCAGGTTCACCAGGGCGTCGGCGGTACAGAACGCCATCCCCATGTAGCCCCGCCGGGCGGCTTCCAGCGCGTAGCAGCCGGCGGCACCGAAGTGCGACGAGTTGCCGACCGCCACCGCCCCCATGCCGGTCTCCTCGGCCATCTCGATCGCCCGCTCGATGGCCTGGTACCCCGCCGGATGGCCGAGCCCGTCGCCGGCGTCCAGGTAGCCCGTCGCCGGCAGGCGCCGCGTGAAGCGCATGGCCGGCCGGGCCTGGATGCGCCCGCCCTGCAGCGCCCGGATGTAGTGCGGCAGCAGGCGCAGCCCGTGGCTGTCGGTGCCCATGCGCGATGCGGTCAGCAGGGCCCGGGCGACCGCCTCGGCGGCGGTCTCGTCGACGTCGCAGCGGCGCAGCGCCTCGCGCATGAAGCGCCCGAGTTCCTCCGCGGAGACGCGGGCGGCGATATCCTGGGTCATGGTCAAGAGTCTCCTAGCGGTAGATCAGTGTCGGCAGCCACATGGACAGCGCGGGAATGAAGGTGACCAGCAGCAGCGCCAGGAACAGCGGCACCAGAAACGGCAGCGTGCCGCGCATGCAGCGCTCGAAGGGAATGTTCGACACCCGCGACAGCACGTAGATCACCATGCCCACCGGCGGCGTGAGCAGGCCGATCATCAGGTTGAGGACCATGATCACGCCGAAGTGCACGGGGTCGATGCCGGCGTTGACCGCCACCGGCAGCAGGACCGGCACCAGGATGGTGATGGCGGCGATCGTCTCCATGAAGCAGCCGACGATGATCAGCACCAGGTTGATCAGCAGCAGCACGGCGACCGGGTTGTCGGCGATCGGTCCGAACAGCGCCACGACCTGCTGGGTCACCTGGTTGCTGGTCAGGATCCAGGCGAAGATCGAGGCCCCGGCGACGATCAGCAGGATGATCGCGGTGGTTTCGATGGTTTCCATGCTGACCTGCACGAGACGCCGCCAGGTCAGGGTGCGATAGACCACGGTGCCCAGGAACAGGGCGTACACCACCGCGGCAATCGCCGCCTCGGTGGGCGTGAACATGCCGGTGATGATGCCGCCGACGATGATCACCGGCGTCAGCAGGGAGAGGAAGGCCCGGGCGAAGGTGACCCGCAGCGTCTTCAGGGCGAAGGTGGTGTCGCGCCGATAGCCGCGCCGCCGCGCCAGGATGGCGATCATCACCATCAGCACCACGCCCATCAGCAGCCCCGGCACCAGGCCGGCCACGAACAGCTGCCCCACCGAGGCGCCGGCCATGACGCCGTAGATCACCATCGGCAGGCTGGGGGGAATGATCGGCCCGATGGTCGACGAGGCGGCGGTGATGCCCACCGCGAATTCCTGATCGTAGCCGGCGTCGCGCATGGCCTTGATCTCGATGGTGCCCAGCCCGCCGGCGTCGGCCACCGCCGCCCCGGACATGCCGGAGAAGACGATGCTCGCCCCGACGTTGACGTGGCCCAGGCCGCCGCGCATCCAGCCCATCAGCGCCAGCGCGAAGTCGAAGATGCGGTTGGTGATGCCGCCGTTGTTCATCAGGTTGCCGGCCAGGATGAAGAAGGGAATGGCCAGCAGCGGAAAGCTGTCCACGCCGTTGATCATGCGGTGGGCGACGATGATGTCGGGCACCTGGCCGCTGAGATAGACATAGAGCAGGCAGGAGCCCGCCAGGCAGATGGCGATCGGCACCCCCATCACCAGCAGCGTGAACAGGGTGGCGAAGAGAAAGCCGATGTACTGGCCCTGGAGGGCCAGCACGACACAGAAGGCCACCGCCAGGATGGCGACGACCGGGGGGACCATGAATCGCCCGTGGCGAAGTGACAGCGTGGAGGACATTGTCGCGCAGCTCCAGGGAGGGTTATCGGTCGTCGTCGCCGGCCAGCAGCTCGCTGGTGCCGTCCCGCCAGTGGCGCATCGCCACCTGCACGGCCCGCAACAGCATCAGCAGGAAGCCGGCCATGACGGCGTAGTAGAGATAGCTCTTGGGAATGTCCACCGAGACCATCATCGAGTGCGTGCGGCCGGCGAGCCCGTAGGTGATCCAGGCGGCGGCGGCGAAGAAGACGATCCGCGCCAGATCGACAAACGTCGAGAGCAGGCGCCCCATCGCCGGCGGCATGTAGCGGTAGAAGAACTCGACCATGATGTGCGAGTTGCGGCGTACCGCCATGGACCCGCCGATGAAGCACACCAGGATCAGCAGGTAGCGCGCCATCTCCTCGGTCCAGGCGACCGAGTCGCCGAGCACATAGCGGCTGAAGAACTGGAGAAAGACATCGAGGGCGAGCACCCAGAAGATGCCCAGGGTGACGTAGTCCTCGATTCGGTAGTCGCGCGGGTCGAACGGGGCCTCGTCGGGGGCGGCCAGGGCCTCGAGCGCCTCGCTGTCATGGGACTGGCGTTGTTCCGTCATCGCGGTCTCCGAACCCCGCCCGGGGCATGGCCGCCGGGCGGGTAATGAAGGGAAGGCGGTGTTCACGCGGTGGCGTTACTGACCGAGTGCCTGCAGACGGTCGTAGGTCTCCTGGTCCCAGGTGGCGGCGTCCCCGTTGTGGTAGGGCATCACGGCCTCGCGGAAGGGCTTGGTATCCACCTTGTTGACGGTCACGCCCTGGTCCTCGAACCAGCTCACCAGCTCTGCCTCGGACTGGCGGACGTCCTGGGTGATGTGCTCGCCGGCCTCCTGGTAGACCTCACGGAAGATCTTCTTGTCCTCGTCGGAGAGCCGGTTCCAGAACGGCCCGCCGGCGATGGTCAGCAGCGAATCAGTGATATGCCCGGTGAGGTTGATGTAGTCCTGCACCTCGTAGAACTTCTTGGCCTTGATGGTCGGCAGCGGATTCTCCTGGGCATCCACCACGCCCTGCTGCAGCGCCAGATAGACCTCCGAGAAGGCGATCGGGGTCGGGTTCGCGCCGACGGCCTCCGGGAACATCATGTACATCGGCGCGTTGGGCACGCGGATCTTCAGCCCCTTCATGTCCGCGGGGGTGTTGATCGGCTTGTTGGAGGTGGTGTGACGCTTGCCGTAGTAGTTGAGCGCCAGCGGCACGTTGCCGGTCGCGTCCTGGTAGCCCTTGGCGATCTCCTTGAACAGGTCGCTGTGCGCGTAGGCCTTCCAGTGATCGAAGTCGCGGAACATGTAGGGCGCCCCGGCGATGCCGATGGGCCCGTAGGACCGGCCGGCGAACTGGTTGCCGGTGAAGATCAGGTCGATGGTGCCGAGCGACAGCCCCTCGTTGATGTCGGCCTCCTTGCCCAGCGACGAGGCCGGATACACCTCGACCGTGTAGCGCCCGTCGGTGCGCTTCTCGATCTCGTCGCCGGCCCACACGGCCCACTTGTGATAGGGCTCGGACGTCTCGTAGACGTGCGCGAAGCGCAGTGTCTCGGCACTGGCCATGCCGGCCGCGCTGATGCCGGCCAGCAGCATGGCGGTCGAGATCCAGCGGTTGATTCGAGTGTGGCGGGTGCGCGTGTTGCCCATTTATTGTTCTCCCTTGAAAGACATGGCAGGTCACTGCCCGATGTTGGCTCGATGGCGCAAATGTATACGTGTCATACCATCATAAGGAAACCTAGCCGTCGTCACGTCATGGCGCAACGGCCCGTGTATTATCCTCTGGTCGTAGACGCCGCCAGCAACCGTACCAGCAGGTCGTCGTCACCGAAGCCGCCGGCCTTGGTCACCACGGGCTGCCGGCGCTCGCCGTCCAGCCAGCCCCAGGCGACCCCGGGCTCCCGCTCGCCGGCCACCTCGATCACCCGCACGCCCCGCTGCTGGAGCAGTGCCGTGGCGGTGTCGCCGCCGGTCAGGAACAGCCAGGGCGGGGAGGCCGCCCGCGTCAGCCAGGCCTGTGCCTGCACCGCCAGGGCGCGGGCGACATCATCCGCCGTCCACTCGGGGCCGACAGGTCCCGGCCGCAGCAGCGTCGCCCCCTGCCAGCCCTGCGGCGGCGGCTGGACGGCGGGCGCCTCGGCCTCCTGCCAGCTCCCCCGGGACTCGCGCAGTCGCGCCATCTGACGACGGGCCTGCTCGCAGCGCGACCCGACCACCAGCAGCCAGCTTCCGCCGGGCGAGAGTGCCGGCCCCTGCCCCCGGAAGTGCCGCCGCGCCAGGGCCTGACACAGCCCTGCCGCGCCCACCAGGAGAGCGGGGGCCGGCGCGGTTTCCTGAGCCTCCGCCAGCGCCTCGAGCGCCGCCTCGTCCTCGGCATCCCAGACGACATCGCCGTCCAGGCGCGTGTCGTCCGCGCCACGGCAAACCATCGTCAGCCCGGCGGCGGCGAACAGCTCGGGCAGCGCCCCGTCCGGGGGGGCCGAGCGGGCATCCCGCGCGAAATCGCTCTCTGCCAGCGCCCGGCCGTGCACCTGCACCCGGCCGTGGCGCACGGTGCGTCCCTGGGACGGCACCGCCGGCGCCACGATCAGTGGGTAACCGAGCACCCGCCTTGCCGCCAGGCTCTCGGCCACCACATGACCGCGCAGGGTGGAATCGATCTTCTTGATCACCAGCGCCGGGGACAGCGCTTTCACCGCGTTGAACACCTCGGCCACCCGGGCGGCCGCCTCGGCGACCGGGGCATGGCGGGTCTCGGTGTTGACCGCCAGCACCTCGCAGTCGCCGACATCGTCCAGCACGGCGGCCAGGTCCGTGGGCGACACCACCACCCGGGTACGCGCCCCCCGGCCGGCGAACGGTGCGGCGGCGTCGAGGGCGCCGGTCAGGTCATCGGCGACGATCACCACGCGCCATTCAGGCATGCCTGCCTCCCCTCGCCAGCCGCCGGGCATAGGCCAGCGCCGCCGACAGGTTGGTGGCATCGGCCCGGCCCTGCCAGGCGATGTCGAAGGCGGTGCCGTGATCGACCGAGGTACGCTGGACCGGCAGCCCCAGGCTGACGTTGACGGTGGTATCGAAGGCGATGAGCTTGACGGGGATGTGGCCCTGGTCGTGGTACTGGGCCACTACCAGATCGAACTCGCCGCGATGGGCGCGGTAGAAGACGGTGTCGGCCGAGATTGGCCCCTGGACCGTGTAGCCCTCCTGCTGCAGGGCACTCACGGCAGGCCGGATGATGCGCTCGTCCTGATCGCCGAAGATGCCGCCCTCGCCGCAGTGCGGGTTGAGCCCGGCCACGGCGATGCGCGGATTCGCCACGCCCAGCGACTCGAGATGCGCATGGCCGGCCCGCACAGTCTCGGCGATGCGCGCCTCGGTGACGCGCTCGATGGCCTCGGCCAGGGAGACATGGGTCGAGACATGGATCGTCGACAGCGTGGCCGAGGCCAGCAGCATGAACGAGGACGGCGCGCCGGTCAGCGCGGCCAGCATGCCGGTGTGCCCGTCATAGAAGCGCTGTGCGGCGTGGAGCGCCGCCTTGTTGAGCGGCGCGGTGACGATGACCCCGGCCCGGCCGGCCTGCACGCATTCCACCGCCCGCGCGACGCAGCGAAAGGCCGTCTCCCCCGCCGCCGCACTGACCCGGCCGTCGATGATGGGACCGGCGGGACGCGCGATCGACGCCACGGCGACGACATCATCGCCCGGGGCATCATCGAGCTCGCCAAAGCGCAGCGAGGCGTCGACCAGGCCGGCGGCACGCTCGAAGGTGGGGATGTCACCGACCAGCAGCGTCTCGCGGCGCTGCTCCGGTGTCATGGCGGCCAGCGCACGGCAGATGATCTCCGGGCCGATGCCGGCCGGGTCGCCCATGGTGACGGCGAGGGGATAGAAGCGCGGCGCGGTCATGGCATCAGCTGCCCGCCGTTGACCTCGATCACCTGGCCGGTCACGTAGGCGCTGAGCGCATCGTTGACCAGGAACAGGTAGGCGCCGACGCAGTCCTCGGCATTGCCCAGCCGCCCCATGGGGATGGTGGCGCGCATCGCCTCGAGCTGTTCCTCGCTGGAGTAGCGCCCATGGAAATCGGTGGCGATGACGCCGGGTGCCACGGCATTGACGCGGATGTTGTCGGCCGCCAGCTCCTTGGCCATGGCCCGGGTCAGGGTGCTCACGCAGCCCTTGGCGGACGCGTACAGGCCGACGCCCGGCCCGCCGCCGTTGCGCGCGGCGATCGAGGTGGTATGCACGAGGTTGCCGCCGCCCTGGCGCCGGAAGTGCGCCACCGCGGCGCGACTGGCCATCACCACCGAGCGCACGTTGAGGTCCATCACCCGGTCGTACTGATCGTCGTCCATCTCGGCCAGCGGCACCCGGCCCAGCAGGTCGCCGGCATTGTTGATCAGCACGTCCAGGCCGCCCAGCGCCTCGGCGGCCTGATCGACCACCGCCACCGCCGTGGCCGAGCGGCTGACGTCGCCCCGGATCAGGTGCGCCTCACCGCCCGCGGACTCGATGGCTTCGGCCACCTGACGCGCCGCCGCCTCGCTGGCATGATAGTGAACGCCGACCCGGGCACCCAGCGCCCCGAGACGGGTGGCCACGGCCGCGCCGATCCCCCGGCTGGCACCGGTGATCAGGATGCGTTTTCCCGCGATGGATTCGAACATGGATTTCTCCTGGTGAAGGGGTCGCCAGCGGAAGTGGATTGCCTCACACTTGGCATACCTGTCATACATGCTGACAATGATAGACCATCGCTTCGACACGTCAGTGCGACGTTTGTCGGCCCTCTCATCCGAACAGGAGGCTTTTTCATGTCGTCACCCTTGAGCGAGCGCTATCTGCCCGACGATCACGCGCGCGCCCTGCTGGTGGGCCGCGTCTGGCGCGACGTCCCACGTCCCGGCCCCGCCGTCGTCGCCGTTCGCGGCGGGGACGTGATCGACCTCTCCGCGCACGCCGCCACCCTCGCCGACCTGCTGGAAGATCCCCGCGCCCATGAACTCGTCGCCACGGCCGACGGCGACGTCCTCGGCAGCGTGGAGACCCTGCTTGCCAACTCGCTGCGCGATGAGCCCAGCGCTCTCTACCTGCTGGCGCCCTGCGATGTGCAGGCGATCAAGGCCTGCGGGGTCACCTTTGCCGTGTCGATGCTGGAACGCGTCATCGAGGAACAGGCCGGCGGCGACGCCTCGCGCGCCCATGCCCTGCGCGAGGAGCTGCAGTCGCTGATCGGTACCGACCTGTCGCGCATCCGGCCGGGCTCTCCGGACGCCCAGGCGCTGAAACGCGAGCTCCAGGCCCGGGGCGCCTGGTCGCAGTACATGGAGGTGGGAATCGGCCCCGACGCGGAAGTCTTCACCAAGTCACAACCGCTTTCGGCCGTGGGGTTCGGGCAGGGGGTCGGACTGCACCCGGCGTCGCAGTGGAACAACCCGGAACCGGAGGTGGTGCTGGCCGTCGACAGCCGGGGACAGGCCCGCGGCGCCACCCTGGGCAACGACGTCAACCTCCGCGACATCGAGGGGCGCAGCGCGCTGCTGCTGGGCAAGGCGAAGGACAACAATGCGTCCTGTGCGGTCGGCCCCTTCGTGCGCCTGTTCGACGAGCACTTCACCCTGGACACGATCCGCGGGGCGCAGGTGTCCCTGCGCATCGAGGGCAGCGACGACGACTTCCTGCTCGAGGATGCCAGCGACATGCGCCAGATCAGCCGCGATCCGCTCGACCTGGTGGCGCAGACGCTGGGCGCCCATCATCAGTACCCCGACGGATTCATGCTGTTTCTGGGCACGATGTTCTCGCCGATCCTCGACCGTGACGGCGAGGGCCAGGGCTTCACCCACCACATCGGTGATCGTGTGACCATCGCCACCCCGAGCCTCGGCGCCCTGGTCAACCACGTCGATCGCAGCGACGCCCTGCCGCCCTGGACCTTCGGCATCCGGGAACTCTACCGTCACCTGGCCGCGACCCAGACGCGCTGAAACGAAAAGACCCCGGTCGATTGACCGGGGTCTCGCGATTCGAGATCGCTTGGGCCGACGATGGCTCGCCGGCCCCGCCATCAAGACTTAGAGAGCCTTGATCTTGGCAGCCTGAAGGCCTTTCTTGCCCTGAGTCACCTCGAAGGAGACTTTCTGACCGTCCTGCAGGCTCTTGAATCCGTCTGCCTGGATTTCGGAGAAGTGAGCGAAGAGGTCGTCACCACCGTCGTCCGGAGAGATGAAGCCGTAGCCTTTGGTGTCGTTGAACCACTTGACAGTGCCAGTTGCCATTGTCGATTTCCTTAACTAGCTAAATATGATACCGGGTGGGCAAGACCGTCTCGCCTCGGGCCCGAAGTGCGTGGTAAGACAAGGGGGGAATGCGCACTGAAGAGTTTCGAGAATCGACAACCAACCGACGCCATTCAACTTGCTAACCTACGCAGCGGATCATGCATGATCGTTTCGAACCGTGTCAAGCTACGCTGAACTGGATCTCGCCGATCACGCCACGCCCGCAATACGCAACATAGATGGAAAAACCATGCACGTCCAGAACGTCGATTACACCTCGCCCGATGCGCCGCAACGTTTCATGACATCGCTCAAGGAGACGGGATTCGCGGTGCTGCGCAACCACCCGATCCCCTTCTCGCAGGTGGAAACGATCTACGCCCGCTGGGAGGCCTTCTTCGCCTCGCCCGACAAATACCGATGGCGCTTCGACCCGCAGCGCCAGGACGGCTACTTTCCCCCCGAGATCTCGGAGACCGCCAAGGGCCATGGCCAGCGCGACCTCAAGGAGTACTACCATGTCTACCCATGGGGACGTCTCCCGGAGCCCCTGCGCGACGATATCCTCGCCTACTATCGTCGTGCCGAGAGTCTGGCACGGACCCTGCTCGGCTGGATCGAGCGCGAGGCCCCGGCCGAGGTGGCCGAGGGCTTTCACGAGCCCCTGTCACGGATGATCGACGGCAGCGAGCAGACGCTGCTGCGGGTCCTGCACTATCCGCCGCTGGCCGGCGACGAGCCCGAGGGCGCGGTGCGCGCCGCCGCCCACGAGGACATCAACCTGTTGACCGTGCTGCCCGCGGCCAACGCGCCGGGGCTCGAGGTTCGCGACCGCCACGGCGACTGGCACCCGGTCCCCTGCGACCCCGGGCAGCTGATCATCAATGTCGGCGACATGCTGCAGGAGGCCTCGCACGGCTATTTTCCCTCGACCACGCACCGCGTCACCAACCCCGGCGACGACAGCCGCCATCGGGGGCGCCTGTCGCTGCCGCTGTTCCTCCATCCGCGCCCGGACGTGGTATTGTCCGAGCGATACACGGCCGACGCCTATCTGCAGGAGCGCCTGCGGGAACTGGGCGTGGTGTCGTGACCCCGATTCACGGGCGAGCCCGACGCGGCTCGCCCTCCGAAACCGCGAAACGACCACAGGAGTTGGCGTGACACAACTGGCATCCTCGAACACCCACAGCAAGGCCATCGGCTACCTGCTGTGGCTCTTCGGCTTCACCGGCGCCCACCGCTTCTACTACGGCAAGCCGGTCACCGGGACAATCTGGTTTCTGACCCTCGGCCTGCTGGGCATCGGCTGGCTGATCGACCTGTTCCTGATTCCGCTGATGGATCGCCAGGCCGACATTCGCTATCGAGCCGGGCCGATCGACTACACGGTCGCCTGGGTGCTGCTGACCTTTCTCGGCGTGTTCGGCATCCACCGCATGTACATGGGCAAGTGGCTGACCGGCCTGCTCTACCTGCTCACCGGCGGCCTGTTTCTGGTGGGCATTCTCTACGACTTCTGGACGCTCAACGACCAGATCACCTACAAGAACGCCCGTCGCGGCCTCTGACCGCGCACGGCACGGGGCAACGGAGCTGCCCGCCATCCACCAGGGAGGTTTCACGATGGCCGAACGCATGACACTGACCCAGTTGCTCGACGGCATGGACGAGGCCAACGCCGGGCGCACCATTCACCTGCAGGACATCATCGACACCTTCGCCTCTCGCGGCTTCGGCCCTCTGCTGGTCGCCCCGGCACTGATCGCGGCCCTGCCCACCGGCGCCATCCCCGGCGTGCCCACGCTGTGCGGCCTGTTCATCGCCACCGTGGCCGGCCAGCTGGCCCTCGACAAGCGCAGCCCCTGGCTGCCGCGCCGGCTGCGCGAACGCGGCATCGACCATGACCGCCTGCACGCCGTCGTCACCCGCCTGCGTCCCTGGACACGGCGCTTCGACCGGCTGCTCAAGGTGCGCCTACGGGTGCTGGTGAACCCGGTCTCGCGGCGGTTGATCGCCCTGCTGGCCGTCCTGCTCGGCCTGTCGATGATGCCCCTGGAGCTGCTGCCCTTCGCCGCCGCCCTGCCGGCGCTGGCCATCGTGCTCATGGGGCTGGGCCTGGCCGCCGAGGACGGCCTGCTGATGCTGTTCGGCCTGGCGGTGGTGATGATCGGCGCCTTCGTGATCTGGCGCTGGCTGCTGCCCTGACCCTCACGCTTTCGATATGAGGCCCCGATGCTGTTCGATACCCAGTTCCTGTCTTTCCTGCTGGCCATCACCCTGCTGAGCATCACCCCGGGCGTGGATACCCTGCTGGTGATCCGCAACACGGCCCGCGGCGGCGTGCGCGACGGCATACTCACCAGCCTGGCGATCTGCTGCGGCCTGTTCGTCCACGCCACGGTGTCGGCACTGGGTATCTCATTGATCCTGCTGCAGTCGGCCTGGGCGTTCAGCGCGCTCAAGCTGGCCGGGGCCGCCTATCTGGTCTGGCTGGGCCTCCAGAGCCTGCGCAGTGCGCGCCGCGGCAACCCGCTGCCGGTCGCCGGGGTGACGGGCGCGCAGCGCCCGGTCGGCCTCTGGCAACCGATCCGGGAAGGCCTGCTGTCGAACGTGCTCAACCCCAAGACCGTGGTCTTCTACATGGCCTTCCTGCCGCAGTTCATCGCGCCGGGGGATCCGGCGCTGCTGAAGTCGCTGTGGCTGGCGAGCGTGCATTTCGTGATCGCCAACCTCTGGCAGATCGGCATCGCCCTGATGGTGGATCGCGCCGGACACTGGCTGGCCAAGCGCTGGCTGTCGCGCACGCTGGATGGCGTGACCGGCTCGGTGCTGGTGCTGTTCGGCGTCAAGCTGGCGCTGGCCCAGCGCCCCTGACCCATCAACGACGCCGCCCTCGGGTTGCATGACCGAGGCCACCACGGCCACGAGCGCGCAGTCTCTGGCGGGGCAGGCCCGGGAAATTATGCTACTTATCGCTCTCGATAATAATTTTCAGTGCGAATTTGGCCAATATTTCGGTTAAAAACATATAAAAATGACTTTCATGCAGTGCTTTCCACCAGCTTTCCTCGATCGCCCAGCGAGTGCCGGAACAGCGCATAGGCCAGCGCCCCCGCCAGCAGGTTGCCCAGCGCCGCCCCCCAGGCCGTGCCGACGATGTCGCCGCCCCACTGCGTGCCCAGCCACAGGCATGGCAGGTAGCAGACGAACAGCCGAGCCGCCGACATCAGCATGGCCCGCAGCGGCCAGCCCAGCGCATTGGCGGCAGACACCACGACCATGCACACCCCGAGCAGCGCATAACTGGGCAGCAGGGCCCGGATCAGCGCCTCGAGTCCATCTCGCACCTCGGGATTGCCCGACAGCACGGCGGCCAGCCACGGGGCCAGCAGCGCCATGACCACGCCCAGCGCCAGCTGCCAGACCACCACCACCCTGAAGGCCAGCGCCATCAGCCGACGGATCTCCTGCCAGTGCCCGGCCCCGTAGCAGCGCCCGAGCCAGGGCGGCAGCGACATGGTCAGCGCCAGCACCACCATCAGCGACACCGTCTCCAGGCGGCTGGCCAGCCCCCAGGCCGCCACGCGCTCATCGCCCAGCGTGGCGACCACCGCCGTCGCCAGCATGGCCGCCAGCGGCGGCATCAGCTGGCTGACCATGGCCGGCATGGCGATGCCCAAGAAGGGGCGTGTCGACCGGCGCGCCTCGGCGACGAGACCGCTGGCGGTCAGCCAGTCGGAACGGCCCAGGCGCCAGCCGACGATGGCCAGCCCGCTGCCGAAGGCCAGGCTGGTGGCCCAGGCCGCCCCGGGCAGCCCCAGCCCCGCCCAGGGGCCGACGCCGAAGATCAGCAGGGGGTCGAGCAGCAGATTGAGCAGGCTGGTCAGCACCATCAGCTTGCCCGGCAGGCGGGTATCGCCGTGGGCGCGGAACAGGCTGTAGCCGAAATACAGCACGGCGCCCAGCCAGGCCGCCAGCAGCTGGGGGGCCCAGTAGTCGCGAATCAGCGGCAGCAGCGCCGGGCGCGCGCCGATCTGGCGAAACAGCGGCGTCTGAGCGACATGCAGCCCCACCACCAGGCAGGCGATCAGGGCACTCCCGCCGAGCAGCACCAGTGCGCCCAGTCGTCGCGCCCGGGCCGTCTCGCCGGCGCCCAGCGCCCGGGAGATCAGCGCGGCGATGGCGATGCCGATGCCCACCTGCACGCCGATGATCAGAAACGACAGCGGAAAGGTGAACGACTGCGCCGCCAGCGGCGCCGTGCCCAGCCGCGCGATGAAGGCGCTGTCGACCAGTTGAAAGCCCAGCAGGGACAGCACCCCGACCGCCATCGGCCAGGTCTGTCGCCAGAGTTGATGCGCCAGTGGAGACAACACGGCCTCTTCTGTTCAGGAAAAGCGCGCATTCTGGCATGTCCATCGATACAACCCAACACGCCCGGCAGGCATCACGCGACGGAAGCCGACCGACCGCTCCTTGTCATGCCGTGCCGGCCTCGTGCCCGGGCTGGCGGGGCTCAGGTGTCCCAGCTGGGGGCGAAATCGGGGTTGGCGATCCGCTCGCCGATGTCCAGCGTCTCGATGCGCGCCATCTCGTCATCGCTCAGCGTGAGGTCCAGCGCGGCCAGGTTGGCCCGCTGATGCTCGGGGCGCGTCGAGGAGGGAATCACCACGATATCCCGGGCGGCGACCCAGGCCAGCGCCACCTGGGCGGGCGTGGCCTCATGATTGGCGGCGATCTGCTGCAGGACCGGTTCGTGCAGGACCTTGCCCACCGCCAACGGCATGTAGCCGGTCACCTGGATGCCCTTGTCCTGACAGTGCCGGGCCAGCTTGTGATTGGCCAGGAAGGGATGTACCTCGATCTGGTTGGTGACGATATGCTCGCCGCCGGGGACCGAGAGCGCCTCGTTGAGATGGGCGATCGTGAAGTTCGACACCCCGATGTGCCGGGTCAGGCCGCGTTCGCGGGCTTCGGCCAGGGCGCCGATGTATTCGGACATGGCAACCTCGTCACCGGGAGACGGCCAGTGGATCAGCGCCAGGTCCACGTGGTCGACGCCCAGCTTGCGGACGCTTTCCTCGAGGCTGGCGATCAGCGCATCATGCTGCAGACGATCCCACCACACCTTGGTGGTCAGGAACAGCTCGTCGCGCGGCACCTCGCTGCGGCGGATCGCCTCGCCGACCGCTTCCTCGTTGTCGTACATCTGCGCCGTGTCGACATGCCGGTACCCCTGCGCCAGCGCCGAGGTCACCGAATCGATGGCATCCTGCCCCTTGAGCCGGAAGGTGCCGATACCCGGCTGCGGAATGATTGACGAGGCCATGCGGGACTCCTTTCGTTGCGTGGATCGGGACGCGCCGGAAGCGGCCGCCCGGTATCCGTCCTGCGGCCGAGCCTCCGGCTTTTCAAGCCCGCAGGTGCCCCGGCGGTATTCCGTGCACGAAAATCCCCCCGCCCACCGACACAATGGTAGGTTGGTGACAAGGCTTCCACGAGACTATCCGATGGACGAGATCACGCGAGTGGTGCTGGTCGGCGCCGGTCACGCCCACCTGCATCTGGCGGCGAACGTCGACCGGCTCATCGCCCGGGGTGCCCACGTCACCCTGGTGACGCCGGGCGCCTTCTGGTATTCGGGCATGGCCAGCGGCATGCTCGGCGGCGACTATCGCGATGACGAGGATCGACTCGACCCGACGGCGCTGATGCGTGCCCGGGGCGGCGACGTGGTGCAGGACCGCGTGGTGAGCATCGACCGCCGCCAGCGTCGACTGCATCTGGCCAACCACGAGCCGCTCGCCTACGACCTGCTGTCACTCAACCTGGGCAGCGAGGTCTATCGGCCATCACGCCTCGCCCCGCCGGGCACCCCCGATGTCTGGGCGGCCAAGCCCGTCCACCGCCTCTGGCAGTTGCGCCAGCAGCTGGAAAGCACCCTGGCGACGTCCGCCCCGCCGCCCCGGCTGGCGGTCATCGGCGGCGGCCCCACGGGCGTCGAGCTCACCGCCAACCTGCTGGCGCTGTTCGAGCGCTATGGCCGCTCGCCCCGCGTCACGCTGGTCGGCAACGACGCGCGCCTGCTCCCGGGGGCGCCGCGCGGCGCCGGGCGCTGGGTCGCCCGACGGCTGATGCGACGCGGCGCCCGGCTGGAACTCGCCGCCTCGGCCATGGCCTGGGAGCCGGGCACGCTGCATCTGGACGACGGCAGCCAGGTCGCGGCCGACCAGCTGCTGCTGGCCACGGGACTGGTGGCGCCCGAACTGATCGCCACCCTGGACCTGCCTCAGGACGCCCATCAGGGGCTGGCGATCACGCCCGCCCTGCATTCGCCCGACGACCCCCGCCTCTTCGCCGTCGGCGACTGCGCCTGGCTGGCCTCGGCGCCCTATCCCAAGCTCGGGGTGTTCGGCGTGCGTCAGGCTCCGGTGCTCCTGGCCAACCTGGAGGCCCGGCTTAGCGACGAGCCCCTGCAGCCCTTTCATCCGCAGCGGCGCTACCTGTCGATACTCAACCTGGGCGATGGTCGCGGGCTGGCGCTGCGCGGGCGCCTGTGGTGGCGGGGGCGCTCGGCGCTGTGGCTCAAGCGCCACCTGGATCACCGCTTCATGGCGACCTACCGGGCGGAAGACGACACCGACTGACGCCACTCGGGCACCCGCCCTGACACGCAACGGCCCCGGGAGCCGGGCTCCCGGGGCCAATCAACAGCGACGTTGTGCGGTGGCCGCTCAGCCGCGCAGCACCTGCAGCAGCAGTTCGGCTGTGGGGGCGCTGGAGGCCGGATTCTGGCCGGTGATCAGCAGGCCGTCGCGCAGCTGGAAGGCGGTGAAGTCGCCTTCGCTGCGCTCGAACCGGGCACCACGCTTGACCAGCTCCTCCTCGAGCAGGTGCGGCACCACCTCGGTCAGGCCCACGGCCGCTTCCTCGCTGTTGGTGAAACCGGTGACCCGGCGTCCCTCGACGATCGGCTTGCCGGAGGCGTCACGCACGTTGAGCAGCACGGTGGGCGCGTGACAGACCGTGGCCACCGGCTTCTCGGCGGTCAGGAAGGCCTGGATCAGGCGCTGAGAATCGGGGTTGTCGGTCAGGTCCCACAGCGGGCCGTGGCCGCCGGGGTAGAAGACCGCGTCGAAGTCCTCGGCATTGACCGAATCCAGCGGCCGGGTATGGGCCAGCTGCTCGCGCGCCTCCTCATCGGCCTCGAAGCGACGGGTCGCCTCGGTCAGGGCATCTTCCTGGGTGGAGTTGGGATCGACGGGGGGCTGGCCGCCGGCGGGGGACGCGAGGGTGATCTCGACGCCGGCATCCTTGAACACGTAATAGGGCGCGGCGAACTCCTCGAGCCAGAATCCGGTCTTGTGGCCGGTGTCACCCATGCGGTCATGGGACGTCAGCACCATCAGGATCTTCATCGAGGTCTCCTTGAATCCGATTGGCTTCAACTTCACCCCCTAGATGGAGACGTTCCGGGAAACTTCAAGGCGCGCAGCCGATCGGCACACGCGGACGGGACGGCGCGCCCGCCACCCCGCCACGGAGCGCGCCGAATGCTCAGGCCAGGGCGTCGAGGCCGCGCGCCAGATCCGCCTTGAGATCGTCGAGGGCCTCGAGCCCCACGGCGATGCGGACCAGCCCCTCGCGGATGCCGGCGGAGGCCTTCTGCTCGTCGGACAACCGCCCGTGCGTGGTGGTCGCCGGGTGCGTGATGGTGGTCTTGACGTCGCCCAGGTTGCCGGTGATCGACATCAGCTGGGTGGCGTCGATCACCGACCAGGCGCCCTCGCGCTCGCCGCGGATCTCGACGCCGAGCACGGCGCCGAAGCCCGACTGCTGCTGGCGCGCCAGCGCATGCTGCGGATGGCTCTCGAGGCCGCTGTAATGGACCCGCTCCACCGCCGGATGGGCCTCGAGCCACTGGGCCAGCGCCAGGGCGTTGTCGCAATGGGCGCGCATGCGCAGGCTGAGCGTCTCGAGCCCCTTGAGGAAGATCCAGGCGTTGAACGGGCTCAGGCAGGGCCCGCAGGTGCGCACCACGCCGAATACCTCCTCGAGCTCCTTGTCGCGCCCCACCACCGCGCCGCCGATGGCGCGTCCCTGGCCGTCCAGGTACTTGGTGGCGGAATGGATCACCAGGTCGGCGCCCAGCGCCAGCGGACGCTGCAGCGCCGGCGTCAGAAAGCAGTTGTCGATCGCCAGCAGGGCCCCGTGATGATGGGCGATCTCCGCCAGCGCGGCGATGTCGACCAGCTCGGAGAGCGGGTTGGAGGGCGTCTCGGCGAACAGCAGCTTCGTACGCGGGGTGATCGCCGCCTCCCAGGCCTCGAGATTGCCGAGTTCCACGTAGCGGGTGGTAATGCCGAACTTGCCCAGGTACTTGCTGAACAGGCTCACCGTGGAGCCGAACAGCGAGCGCGAGGCGACGATCTCGTCACCCGCCTCGAGCAGGGCCAGTACCGTGGACAGGATGGCCGCCATGCCCGAGCTGGTGGCCACACAGCGCTCGCCGCCCTCGAGCGCCGCCAGGCGCTGCTCGAAGATCCGCACCGTGGGGTTAGTGAAGCGCGAGTAGATGTTGCCCGGCTCCTCGCCGCCGAACTTGCGCGCCGCCTCCGCCGCACTGCGATAGACGAAGCTCGAGGTAGTGAAGATCGGCTCGCCGTGCTCCTGCTCGGCGGTACGCACATGGCCGGCACGAACCGCCAGCGTCTCCAGCGACAGGGCATCGGCGTGAAAGTCGTCTTGCTGCATGGTGCGGGCCCCCTCAGCCGTAGTCCTCGACGTCGTTGTGCAGATCGACCACGGCATGCACGCTGCCGTCCTGCGTCTTGGCCGCGTCGTTGCGCGAGGCCTCCAGGGCGGCCAGGTAGGCGTCGTCGATGTCGCCGGTCACGTACTGCCCGTCGAATACCGAGCAGTCGAAGCGCTCGAGGGCCGGGTTGACCTCGCGGCAGGCGTCCTTGAGATCCTCCAGGTCCTGGTAGAAGATCCGGTCGGCACCGATCAGCTCGCCGACCTCCACCTCGCTGCGCCCGTGGGCGATCAGCTCGCCGGCGGCCGGCATGTCGATGCCGTAGACGTTGGGGTAGCGCACCGGCGGCGCCGCCGAGGCGAAGTACACCCGATTGGCCCCGGCCTCACGGGCCATCTGGATGATCTGCTTGCAGGTAGTGCCGCGCACGATCGAGTCGTCGACCAGCAGCACGTTCTTGCCGGCGAACTCGATATCGATGGCATTGAGCTTCTGGCGCACCGACTTCTTGCGCTGGGTCTGCCCCGGCATGATGAAGGTCCGCCCGATGTAGCGGTTCTTCATGAAGCCTTCGCGGTAGGTCACCCCCAGGTGCTGGGCCAGCTCCAGCGCCGAGGTCCGCGAGGTGTCGGGAATCGGGATCACCACGTCGATGTCGTGCTCCGGCCACTCGCGGAGGATCCGGTCGCCGAGCTTGCGCCCCATCTGCATGCGCGTGCCGTAGACGTAGGCGCCGTCGAGGATCGAGTCCGGGCGCGCCAGGTAGACGTGCTCGAAGATGCACGGCACCAGCGAGGGCCGATCGGCGCACTGCTGGGTGTGCACCACCCCGTCCATGTCGACGAAGATCGCCTCGCCCGGCGCCAGGTCACGGGCCAGCTCGAAGCCGCCGACATCCAGCGCCACCGACTCGGAGGCGATCATCACGTCCTGCCCGGTCACCGTCTCGCGGGTGCCGAACACCACCGGGCGGATGCCGTGCGGATCGCGGAACGCGACCATGCCGAAGCCGTTGATCATGGCCACCGCCGCATAGCCGCCGCGACAGCGGCGATGGACGCGGCGCACCGCATCGAACACGTCCTCGGGATTGAGATGGTGGCCCTGCTTGCCCAGTTCGTGGGCGAAGACGTTGAGCAGCACCTCGGAGTCCGAGCTGGTGTTGATATGGCGCAGATCCGTGGAGTAGAGCTCCTGCTTGAGCTGATCGGCGTTGGTGAGATTGCCGTTGTGCGCCAGCGCCAGCCCGTAGGGCGAGTTGACGTAGAACGGCTGGGACTCCGCCTCGCTGGAGGAGCCGGCCGTCGGGTAGCGCACGTGACCGATGCCCAGGTGGCCCTTGAGACGCGTCATGTGACGCGTGTGAAAGACGTCGCGCACCAGTCCATTGCTCTTGCGCAGCAGAAAGCGTCCCTCGTGCCAGGTCATCATTCCGGCGGCGTCCTGCCCCCGGTGCTGGAGCACCGTCAATGCATCATAGAGCGCCTGATTGACCGGCTGAGTGGCCATGAGGCCCACGATACCGCACATTCCGCCTTACCTCGCTTGCGATGGACTCGCGGTGCCGTCGTCGGCACCGATCGATAACAGTGATTCGGCGCGGGTCGCGCCGCCGGACAGGTCGTCCGGCAGGGAAAACGCCCGCCATTCATCAAGCTTTTGGGGATGACGCTGCTGCCAGTCGCTGAAGCGCGCCACCGCCTGGTCGCGCAGCGACTCGAAGGTGGGCCGCAGTCGCGCCTGCTGCCAGGCCTGAAGCTGCATCAACGGGGTCAGGCTGATCAGCACCGTCGCCAGCACCAGGATCGCCCCGCCGCGCAGCAGGCCGAAGCCCGCACCGGCCACGCGATTGAAAAAGCCCATGCCCACCCACTCGACGGCCGCCTGGACACCGCGGATGACCATGCCGCAGAGCATAATCACCCCGAAGATCACCACCACGAAGGCCACGATCAGACGGATATCCGGCGAATCGATCCAGCCACCCAGCAGCTCGGCCACCGGCGGCGCCAGCCAGCGCGAGGCGAACAGGGCCGTGATCCAGGCGCCCAGCCCCAGCGCCTCGCGCACCAGCCCGCGCATGAAGCCGGCCAGCATCGAGGCGCCGAGCACCGCCAGAAAGACCCAGTCCAGCCAGGTCAGGGTCATTGCTCCTCCTGGATACGGATCAGCAGGCCCTGGAGGTTGACCTTCTTCTTGAGCTCGGTGCGCGCCTTCTCGCCCGCTTCGGAGGTGGCGAAGGGCCCCACATAGACGGAGGTCAGGTTGTTGTCGCGCGGGCGACGATAGGCGTTGAAGCCCTGGGCATCGAGCTTCTTCTCGAGCCGTTCGGCGTTGCCCGGCTCTCCGAAGCTGCCCACCTGCACCGCCCACTCGCCGGCCTTCGCCGCCGGCTTGCCCTCGTTGGGGCTGGCGGACGGCGCGCTCGCCGCCTGGCGCTGGCGATCTTCCGCATTGCGGGCCAGTTCGGCGATCGGATCGGGCTTGCTGTCGGTGCCGGTATCGCTCCGGGCGTCGCCGGCGGATTCCTGGCCGGCGCCCGCCGGCGATGCGCCGTCGGTCGTGGTGGAAGGTTGCGGCGCCGGCTCGCCGCCGGCCTGGGGCGACTGAATCTGGCCCAGGCTCGACGGCGGCTCCGGTTCGGCCACCGGGGCCTGCTCGACCTCGACGGGCTGCTCGATGGACAGGGCCGGCTGCGGGCGCGGCTCGCGCGCCGGCGGCTCGTCGAAGAGCATGGGAATGAAGATGACCCCCAGCGCCAGCAGGATGACGGCCCCGCTGACCCGTTCGCGCATTCCGTATTTCATGCGTCCCTCCTCGCGGCCCGGGTGCGGGCCTCACCTCATGACGGGCAGCGTCCCTGCCCCCGGTCTTCGTGCCACGCCAGAACCTCGGCCACGGTCAGGAAGGAGCCGCAGACCAGCGCCTGCTCCCCGACGGCCAGCCGGCTCGCCAGCCACTCGGCGCCCTCCCGCGGCGTGCCGGCCACGTGCAGCACCGCCTGGCCGCGGGCCGCCAGCAGCGCAGCCAGCTCGTCGCCATCGCGCCCCCGCGGCCCCTCGAGACCCACGGCCACCCAGGCATCCACCTGCGAGGATAGCGCCTCGATGACGCCCGGCGCATCCTTGTCCGCCAGCATGCCCAGCAGGGCGATGCGTCGCGGCGGGCGGGGCTGCGCGGCCAGCCGCGCCGCCAGATACGTGGCGGCGTGAGGGTTGTGGGCCACGTCCAGGCACCAGCGGTCCAGCCACTGCATGCGCCCCGGCAGCGACACGCTAGCCAGGCCATGCCGACAGGCATCGATATCGAGCGGAACACCGGCCAGCGCGAGCGCCTGCAGGGCCAGGGCGGCATTGTCGAGCGGCAGCCCCGGATCGGGCAGCGCCGCCAGCGACAGCTCGTCGCCCCGAGGGCCCTGCCCTTCCCAGTGCCAGCCCGACGGCGCCTCGCGACGGCGGATCGTCTCGCCCAGCCGCCAGACCGGACAGCCCAGCGCGTCGGCGACCCGGAAGACGCTGTCGGTCAGGTCGTGACCCAGCACCGCCGGGCGTGCCGGACGCAGGATGCCGGCCTTCTCGCGGCCGATCGTCTCCAGGTCACTGCCCAGGAAGTCGGCATGGTCGAGGGCCACGGTGGTGATGACCGCCACGTCGGGGTCGATGACGTTGGTGGCGTCGAGCCGTCCGCCCAGGCCGACCTCGAGAATCGCCACCTCGGGATGGCGCTCGGCGATCGCCCACAGCGCCGCCAGCGTGCCCGCCTCGAAATAGGTCAGGCTCACCGCCGACGGCGCCAGACGGGCCGCCTCGACGCGCTCGAAGCCCTCGACGAGCACGGCGTCCTCGGCTTCGCTACCGTCGAAACGCAGCCGCTCGTTGTAGCGCAGCAGGTGCGGTGAGGTATAGGTCGCGGTCGACAGGCCGTGAGCTCGCGCCAGCGCCTCGCACATCGCCACCGTGGAGCCCTTGCCGTTGGTACCGGCGACGGTGATGACCCGGCCGGCGATCGGCCGCTCGGTCAGCCCCAGGCGTTCGGCCACTACCGCCACGCGCTCGAGGCCCAGATCGATGCTCACCGGATGCTGGCGCTCGAGGCGGCTCAGCCAGTCATTGAGTCGAGCGGATGCGTCCATTCAGCGCTGGTCGTCCCGCGGCGTGTCGTCGCTGGCGGTTTCCGGGGTCTCGGCCACCGGCGCCATCTCGTCTTCTTCCGTCGCCGGCTCGGCGTCGACGGGCTCTTCGACTTCGACCTCCGCCGCCGACTCGGGCACCCCTTCCACCGGCCAGCCGGTCAGCTTGCGCAGCACGCCGCCGAGCCGCTCGCGCATGTCGTGACGGTGCACGATCATGTCGACGGTGCCGTGCTCGAGCAGGAATTCGCTGCGCTGGAAGCCTTCCGGCAACTGCTCGCGCACGGTCTGCTCGATGACCCGCGGCCCGGCAAAGCCGATCAGGGCATTGGGTTCGGCCACGTTGAGATCGCCGAGCATCGCCAGTGACGCCGATACGCCGCCGAACACCGGATCGGTGAGTACCGAAATGTAGGGCACCCCTGCCTGCTTGAGCTTTTCGAGCGCCGCCGAGGTCTTGGCCATCTGCATCAGCGAGAACAGGGCCTCCTGCATGCGCGCGCCGCCGGAGGCGGCGAAGCAGACCAGCGGAACCCCCTCCTCCAGGGCTGCAGTCGCCGCACGCACGAACTTCTCGCCGACCACGGCGCCCATCGAGCCGCCCATGAAGGTGAACTCGAAGGCCACCGCGATCACCGGCAGGCCGCCGAGCCGGCCGTGCATGGCGATCAGCGCATCGTTCTCGTCGGTGGCCTTCTGTGCCGCGGCCAGGCGATCCTTGTACTTCTTGGAATCGCGAAACTTGAGACGATCGACCGGCTGCAGGTCGGCGGCGATCTCTTCACGTCCCTCGTCATCGAGGAACCAGTCGAGACGCTTGCGGGCCGTGAGGCGCAGGTGATGGTCGCACTTGGGGCAGACGTTCTGGTGTTTCTCCAGCTCGGGGAGATAGAGCACCCCGTCGCACTTGGGACACTTGCGCCACAGGCCGTCCGGCACGCTGGTACGCCGGTCCTTGCGCTGAATGCGTCCCATGGACGGCACGATCTTGTCTAGCCAGCTCATGGTCAGAGGATATCCGTTCTGCTGCGGTCAAGGGCCCGGACAGGCGTACCGGGCCCGACGAGTTGGTTACGAAGGGTCTGCGTTCACGCGTCCAGCGCCTGGCGCATCTCGCCAAGCACGCGCTTCAGCGCATCGGGGATCTGCTCGGGCTGCTCGGCATGCTCGGCGATACGCGACACCAGTGCGCTGCCGACGATCACGCCGTCGGCGATGCGGCCCACCGCGGCGGCCGAGGCACCGTCACGGATGCCGAAGCCCACGCACAGCGGCAGTTCGGTCAGCTCGCGCAGGCCGTCGAGCTGTTCGCTGACGGCATCGACATCCAGCGAGGCGGATCCGGTGACCCCTTTCAGGGACACGTAGTACAGGTACCCTTCACCGTGGTCGCATATTGTAGCGGCACGCGCACGCGAGGTGGTAGGGGCGACCAGGAAGATCGCCTGAAGGCCGTGCGCCTTGAACAGCGGCGCCAGTTCCTCGGCCTCCTCGGGCGGCATGTCCACCGCCAGCACCCCGTCGACTCCGGCGGCGGCGGCCTGCTCGGCAAAGCGTTCATAGCCGAAACGCTCGATGGGATTGAGATACCCCATCAGCACCACCGGGGTCTCGGCGTCGTCGCGGCGGAACTCGCGCACCATCTCGAAGACATCGGTCAGGCGCGTATGGTGACGCAGCGCCCGCTCGCAGGCCTTCTGGATCACCGGGCCGTCGGCCATCGGGTCCGAGAACGGCACGCCCAGCTCGATGATGTCGGCCCCGGACTCGACCAGGGCATGCATCAGCCCGGCGGTGTGTTGCGGGGCCGGGTCGCCGGCGGTGATGTAGGGAATCAATGCGGTTTGGCCCTGCTCCTTGAGGGCCGCAAAACGTTGGTCGATACGGTTCATGCTCACCCTCTCAGAATTCGACGCCGTCGATCTTGGCGACGGTCAGGATATCCTTGTCGCCACGCCCGGAGAGATTGACGACAATGTGCTGGTCGGGACGCATCGTGGGCGCCAGCACCTTGGCATGCGCCAGGGCGTGCGCCGACTCCAGGGCGGGCATGATGCCCTCCATCCGGGTCAGCTCGCGGAATGCCTCGAGCACCTTGTCGTCGTTGGCGGCCACGTACTGGACGCGCCCGACGTCCTTCCACAGGGCGTGCTCGGGGCCCACTCCCGGGTAGTCGAGCCCGGCCGAGATGGAGTGCGTGTCGGTCACCTGGCCGCCCTCGTCGGACATCAGGTAGGTGCGATTGCCGTGCAGCACCCCACGCGGCGCATTGGCGGTGAGCGGTGCGGCGTGGCGGCCGGTCTCGACCCCGTCGCCACCGGCCTCGACGCCGTACATGGCCACGTCCTCGTCCTCGACGAACGGGTAGAACAGCCCCATGGCGTTGGAGCCGCCGCCGACACAGGCCACCAGGGCGTCGGGCAGCCGCCCGATCTGCGCCAGCGACTGCTCGCGCGCCTCGCGGCCGACCACGGCGTTGAAGTCACGCACCAGCATCGGGTAGGGATGCGGCCCGGCCACGGTGCCGATGATGTAGAAGGTGTCGTCGACGTTGGTGACCCAGTCGCGCAGCGCCTCGTTCATGGCGTCCTTGAGGGTCCGCGAGCCGGACTCCACGGGGATCACGTTGGCGCCGAGCAGGCGCATGCGGTAGACGTTGAGCTTCTGGCGCTCGACATCCTCGGCACCCATGTAGACGTCGCACTGCAGGCCCAGGCGCGCGGCAACGGTGGCGGTGGCCACGCCGTGCTGGCCGGCGCCGGTTTCGGCGATCACCCGCGGCTTGCCGCTCTTCTTGGCCAGCAACGCCTGACCAATGGTGTTGTTCACCTTGTGCGCGCCGGTGTGGTTGAGATCCTCGCGCTTGAGCCAGATCTGCGCACCACCAAGCTGCCGGGACCATCGCTCAGCATGATACAGCGGAGACGGGCGGCCCACGTAGGTCGCCAGGTCACGGTCGAATTCCGCCTGGAAGTCCGGGTCGTCGCGAAGGCTCTGGTAGGCCTTCTCCAGCTCTTCCAGCGCGAAGCTCAGGGTCTCCGATACGAACCGGCCGCCGTACGGGCCGAAGTGGCCGCGGGCATCGGGCAGTCGGGTCAGGTCGCTGAACTTGGTCACGAAAGACACCTCACAGGGTCGCTTGGGCTCAAGAGTCTTGAGACAGGGTCACTTGGTGAATGAACGCACGAAGCTTGGCGGGATCCTTGACGCCCCGCTCGCGCTCGACGCCACCCGAGACGTCGACGGCAAAGGGGCGCACCGTGCGTATCGCCTCGCCGACATTGTGCGGGCCGAGGCCTCCGGCGAGGATAACAGGTTTTGCCAGGCTTGCGGGGATCCGCGACCAGTCGAAGACCTCGCCGGTCCCGCCCGGCACGCCCGGCTTGTAGGCGTCGAGCAGCAGCGCCCGAGCCTCGCGATAGGCCGCGGCGGCGGCCGGCAGGTCGATATCGTCGCGCATGCGCAATGCCTTGATCCAGTCGCGCGGCGAGCGGCGGCACTGCTCTGGCGTCTCGTCGCCGTGATACTGGATCAGATCCAGCCAGGGGGCGCAGCGTTCGACGAACGCCGGGTCCTGGTCGACAAACAGGCCCACCCGGGTCACGAAGGCCGGCACCCGGGCCGCGAGATGGGCCAGGCGATCGATATCGACGGCCCGCGAGCTGCCCGGCCAGAGCACGAAGCCCAGCGCATCGGCCCCGGCGTCGACCGCGACATCGACGTCCTCTTCGCGGGTGAGACCGCAGATCTTGATGCGGGTTCGCGGCATGTCGACTCTCCTTGCTGGGGTAAGCGGCGTCAGCCGGCGCCGTTGGCGACCGCCGCCGGATGTCGGGCGCCGGCCTCGCCGCGGCGGTAGCGGACCATCGGCGTGTCCGGCAAGGGGCGTTCGCCGGTCCACTCGCCGAGAAAGGCCAGCAGGTTGGGACCCAGCGGCTCCCGGGGCAGGTCGAAGCGCTCGTCGTAGACGGAATCGACGAAATGCAGCCCACAGCCCGGCGCGGTGACGTCGCCGCGCGCCCGGTCACGCATGGCGAGCAGCTCGGCGAGATAGGCCTCGCCCTGCTCGCCACGCCCCACCGACACCAGTGCCCCGGCGATGTTGCGGATCATGTGGTGCAGGAAGGCATTGGCCTGAATGTCGATGGCGATCAACGGCCCGTAGCGGTTGACCTCGATGAAATGGACATGCCGGATCGGCGATTTCGACTGACACCCCGCCGCGCGAAAGCTGGAGAAGTCATGCTCGCCGACCAGCGCCTGGGCGGCGGCGTGCATGCGGGGCGCGTCCAGCGGCTCGCGGCACCAGGTGGCATTGGCACGCTCGAGCACCGGGCGGCTGGGCTGGTTGAGAATCAGGTAGCGGTAGCGCCGCGCCAGGGCCAGAAAGCGCGCGTGGAAGTCATCGGGCACCGGCTTGACCCAGCGCACCGCGATATCACGCGGCAGATTGGCGTTGGCACCGAATACCCAGGCCTTCTCGCTGCGGGGTACCGGCGAATCGAAGTGCACGATCTGCCGGGTGGCATGCACCCCGGAGTCGGTGCGGCCGCTGCACAGTACCCGCACCGGGGCGCTGGCCACCCGGCCCAGTGCGGTTTCCAGCGCCTCCTGCACCGATGGGGCGTGCTTGAGGCGCTGCCAGCCGCAGTAGCCTGTCCCGTCATATTCGACCGCCATGGCGAGACGGCCGGTCAGCGGGTGTTTTTCGTCGAGGAACTCGAAAAGGGGCATGTCCACCACGGCTCGTGATTCATCGACCCGGAGCCCGCCCATCGGGGCTCGCTCGCGGGCCATGGTGTTCGCTCACTGCCCCCGTCGCCGGCTGCCTTGCTCGCGTCAGACCGGATCAGGCTTCATCGTGCCGATACCGCAAGCGGGAGCCGCTCGCCGGCGCGGGGGCCATGGAGCGGTCATTATCCAGATCGAGCGGATCGAACGCCACCTCCTCGAGCACCCAGCCCGCGTGTTCCGCGTCGGCGGCCTCGGCCGCGTCCGCTTTCCCCTCGGTCGCATCCGCCGCATCCGGCGAGAAATCGACGACCGGCAGCTCCAGGTGTGGCTCCCGATCCGTTACCGCCTCCGGATCGAGGCGTGGCGGTTCGTAATCGATCACCAGCGCATCATCCGCCGTCTCGCCTTCCGCCGCCCCGCTGTCACGCGGCTCGGGCTCGGGCTCGGGCTCGGGCTCGGGCTCGGGCTCGGGCTCGGGCTCGGGCTCGGGCTCGGGCTCGGGCTCGGCAGAAGTCGACGCCGCCGAGACGGCATCGGCCAGCCACTCTTCAGCTTCCGGCCCGGTGGCCGTCACCGGCTCGCGCTCCTCGGGGTCGGCGTCCGAGAAAGCACCACCGTCCCCGGGGGCGACACGGGCCAGCAGCGCCCGGGCTTCCTGGCACTGGGCCTCGTCGCCGTCACGCGCCAGCCGCTCCGCCTCGCGGGTCGCCGCCGGGCGATCCCCCAGCGCCACCAGTGCGGCCAGCAGTTTCAGGCGCAGGTCATGGCGCTCAGGGGCACGGGACAGCATGTCCTGCAGGGACTCCCGGGCTTCGTCATAGCGGCCATAGGCCATGTAGATATCGGCCTCGTTGATGACTTCGGCGCGCAGTGTCTCGCTTTGCGTGTCGTCCGACGCCGGGGCGTCGGCCACGTCTTCCGTCGACGAGCCATCGTCAACCGGCGCGAAAGCCGCTGCCGAACGTTGTGCTGGAAAGGGCATCGACCAGGACTCGTCACGGGCTTCCCGACGTGCACGACGCCGCAGAACCGCCAGGGCGGCGAGCAGCAGCAGGACAGCTCCACCGCCCAGCCACGGCGCGATGTCACGCAGGCGGCTCAACCAGCCCGGCGATGCCGACGACGCCTCGGACTTTCGGGATGCCGGCAGCGCTCCGGGTGTCGAGACGGGTTTCGCCACGACCCGACTCTGCGGTACCGCGGCCCGTGAATCCAGCTGTTCACGCAGGGCGGACAACTGGTTGCCCAGTGCCGCCAGCTGGTCGGCCAGTTCGCGGCGCTGGGCGCGGGCGTCGGCGAGCTGCTGTTGCGTCGTGCGCAGGCGCGATTCGAGCGTGCCCAACCGCGCCTCTCGAGCCAGCCGCCGTGCTGCATCGACACTGGTCGTGGACAGCACCGGCTCCGGAGGCGTCGCGCCCAGTTCCCGGTCGCTGAGTACCTGGAGGCGACGCGCCTCGCCCGGCGCCTCCACCCGGGAATTGCCGCCCTCTGCACCAGCCTGGCCGGTGGTCGTGGCCATCGCTTCCCGGCTTCCCTGCCACTGGCGATTCTGTTCGCGCACGCGGCGGTCGGCGGCTTCCGGCGCACGCCCGAGGATGACGCGGGCCGAGGGCACATCCAGCGTTGCGCCGACCCGCAGCGCATTGATGTTGCCATCAACGAAGGCCTCGGGATTGGCCTGCTGAAGCGCGAGCATGGTCTGCTCCATGCTCGCCCCTTCCGGTCGCACCCGGCCGGCCAGTTGCCACAGGGTATCGCCGGGGGCCACGGTCAGCCGCGAAGGCGGCGTGGCGGACTCGGCCGGCGCTGCACGGGACGCAGCAGGCTCGGCATTCGTGGTGACCGTCGTCGCATTCGGCGACGGCTGCAGCGCCGGCATGCTCGCGTAGCCCGGCGGGTCCAGCAGCAGGGTCACCTCGCGCTGCTGCTGCCCGCCCGGCCACTCCAGGGTCACCAGGAAATCGAGATAGGGCTCCCGGACGGGCTGCTGTGTCGACAGCACCACCGCCGGCTGCCCGGCCTTGCGGGCGATCGCCGTGCCGATACTCTCGACCAGGGTCGTGCGCGGGATCCCGGCCTCGGCGAAGGCGGTACGGTCGGCGATATGCACCCGGATCAACGATGGATCGATATCCCCCAGGCCGGTCAACGGCAGGCGCGCCTGAAGCGGCGCATCGAGCGTGGACGCCACCTGCGGCGCTCCGAGGCCCAGCGCCAGGGTCACGGGGCTGACCACCGCCAGACCGGCCAGCGCCCCCCAGGAAAATACACGTCTCATCATGTTCCCCACGCCTGGTGCGCCGCTTTCGGCATGAAGCGACGTCATTATCGAGAATCAGCGTTGTGCCACTTTATCATTATCATGTCGCGGCCGCGGCAAACGCCTCGACAACGCAGGAAACCGGCCGATTTTCTTCTCCGGAAACGCAAACGCCTCCCGAAGGAGGCGTTCGATGCGTTCATCGGCCCGATGCAACGGGCAGCTTCACCGCGATTCGCGCAGGATCGCCAGCATGCGCTTGAGCGGCTCGGCAGCCCCCCACAACAGCTGGTCGCCCACCGAGAAGGCGGTCAGGTACTCACCGCCCATCGCCAGCTTGCGCAGGCGTCCCACCGGCACGTTCATGGTGCCGGTCACCGCGGCGGGCGTGAGCTCGCGCAGGGTGGCTTCCTTCTCGTTGGGGATCACCTTGACCCAGTCATTGTGCCGGGCGATGCGATCCTCGATCTCGTCGAGCGGCACATCCTTCTTGAGCTTGATGGTGAAGGCCTGACTGTGCGAGCGCATGGCGCCGATACGCACGCAGAGCCCGTCGATGGGGATCGGGTTGTCGCCGTGACCCAGGATCTTGTTGGTCTCGACGCCGCCCTTCCACTCTTCCTTGCTCTGGCCGTTTTCCATCGGCTTGTCGATCCACGGCAGCAGCCCGCCGGCCAGCGGCGCGCCGAAGTTGTCGATCGGGAAGCCGTCGCCGCGCATGGCCGCGGAGACCTTGCGGTCGATGTCGAGGATCGCGCTGGCCGGGTCGGCGAGCTCGGTAGCCACGGCATCGCGCAGCGAGCCCATCTGGTTGAGCAGTTCGCGCATGTGCTTGGCGCCGGAGCCGGACGCGGCCTGATAGGTCATGGAGGTCATCCACTCGATCAGGTCGGCCTCGAAAAGACCGCCCAGGCCCATGAGCATCAGGCTGACCGTGCAGTTGCCGCCGACGAAGGTCCGGGTACCGCGGGCCAGCTGGGCGTCGATCACGTGACGGTTGACCGGGTCGAGCACGATGGTCGCGTCGTCGCTCATGCGCAGGGTACTGGCGGCATCCAGCCAGTAGCCCTTCCAGCCGGACTCGCGCAGCGGCTGGTAGACCTTCTCGGTGTAGTCACCGCCCTGGCAGGTGACGACGACGTCGAGCGCCTTGAGCGCCTCGATGTCGAAGGCGTCCTTGAGCGGCGGCACGTCGACACCCACGTCCGGGCCGGGCTGGCCGACCTGGGAGGTGGTGAAGAAGATCGGCTCGATGCCGGCGAAATCATTGGCCTCGCGCATGCGGTGCATGAGCACGGAACCCACCATGCCCCGCCAACCGACAAAACCGACTTTCAACATGAAACTGTCCTCCTGACGTTCTGGGGTTTCCCCGTGAACCGGGATAATCGTATGTTATTGACAGGCATGGTAACAGATAATTTTTCGATATGCTTGCAATCGACTCGCTGCCGAAGGGCTATTGCAGATAGCTGCAACATGACTCGAGCTGATCCGTCGGCAGGTTCGCGAGGGGAGCGCTGTAACCCCCTCCATGGGCGCTACCTACGCCCTCCATGGCGTAGGCCCCCCTCTTCAACCTGCCCCCCGGCGCCCTCGTCAAAGCCAACGGCGATTGCCCTGCTCGCTGCCGCTATCAAACTTCCCGGAAGGCGGCGACCACGGCATCGCCCATTTCGGCGGTGCTGACCTGACGCGTGCCTTCATAGGCAATATCGGCGGTACGCAGGCCGTCGTCGAGCACCTGGCCCACGGCACGCTCGATGCGCTCGGCCAGCGCCGCCTCGCCGAGCGAGTAGCGCAGCAGCATGGCCACCGAGAGGATGGTGGCCAGCGGGTTGGCCTTGCCCTGGCCGGCGATGTCCGGCGCGCTGCCGTGACACGGCTCGTACATGCCCTGCCCCTGCTCGTTGAGCGAGGCCGACGGCAGCATGCCGATCGAGCCGGTCAGCATCGCCGCGGCATCGGAGAGGATATCACCGAACATGTTGCCGGTAACGATCACGTCGAACTGCTTGGGCGCGCGCACCAGCTGCATGGCAGCGTTGTCGACATACATGTGCGACAGTTCGACGTCCGGGTATTCCGGCGCCAGGCGCTCGATCACCTCGCGCCACAGCATGGTGACCTCGAGCACGTTGGCCTTGTCGACCGAGCACAGCTTCTTGCCGCGCTTCCGGGCCATCTCGAAGGCCACGCGACCGATGCGCTCGATCTCGGCTTCCGAATAGACGTAGGTGTTGTAGCCGACGCGCTGGCCGTCACGCTCCTCGATGCCCCGCGGCTGACCGAAGTAGATGCCCCCCGTCAGCTCGCGGACGATCATGATATCGAGCCCCGAGACCACCTCCGGCTTGAGGCTCGAGGCCTCGGCGAGCTGCGGGTAGAGCAGCGCCGGGCGCAGGTTGCCGAACAGGTTGAGCTGCTTGCGCAGGCCCAGCAGTCCCTTCTCGGGACGCTTGCTGATGTCCTCGAGCTTGTCCCACCGGGGCCCGCCCACGGCGCCCAGCAGGATGGCATCGGCGGCCTTCGCCTTGTCCAGCGTCTCGGCCGGCAGCGGCTCGCCGTGGGCATCATAGCCGGCACCGCCGACCAGGCCTTGCTCGAGGACGACATCGAGGCCCTGCTCGCGGCAGGCGTCGAGGACCTTGACCGCCTCGGCGGTGATTTCCGGGCCGATACCGTCACCCGGCAGAACGAGAATCTTGCGGCTCATGCATGTTTCCTGAGTGGCTTCGGCCCTGGCGGGTCGAAGTGTCGTGAATGGGGCGCTGTCCCTGCGCGGCCGCCCGTCGACGGTATCCCTTTTTTGCGTCCAGCGTTGTGGTTATATCCCGGCAACCGGCTCAGCCCGCTTGGCGGAACAGCCAGGGGCGCTTCTGCCGGTGCGCCTGCTCGAATTCGCGGATCGCGTCCTCGTGCTGCAGGGTCAGGCCGATGTCGTCGAGGCCATTGAGCAGGCAGTGCTTGCGGAAGGCGTCGATCTCGAATGTCAGCACCTCGCCGCTCGGTGTGGTCACGGTCTGCGTTTCGAGGTCGACGTCGAGCCGATAGCCCTCGCTGGCCTCGACTTCCTGGAACAGTCGCTCGACGGTGGCCTCGTCGAGGGTGATCAGCAGGATGCCGTTCTTGAACGCGTTGTTGTAGAAGATGTCGGCGAAGCTCGGGGCAATGACCACCCGGAAGCCGAAGTCCTCGAGCGCCCAGGGGGCGTGTTCGCGGGAGCTGCCGCAGCCGAAGTTGCGCCGGGCCAGCAGCACGCTGGCCCCCTGATAACGCGGCTGGTTGAGCACGAAGTCGGGGTTGAGCGGACGCTGGCTGGTGTCCTGACCCGGGTACCCCTCGTCGAGATAGCGCAGCTCGTCGAACAGGTTGGGGCCGAAGCCGGTGCGCTTGATCGACTTCAGGAACTGCTTGGGAATGATCAGGTCGGTATCGACGTTGGCCCGGTCGAGCGGCGCCACCAGGCCCTGGTGCTGTTTCAGTGCGTGCATGGCTCAGGCCTCCTCGGGCTGACGGTTGAATTCACGGACATCGACGAAGTGCCCGGCCAGGGCGGCGGCAGCGGCCATCGCCGGACTGACCAGGTGCGTGCGACCGCCGTAGCCCTGGCGCCCCTCGAAGTTGCGGTTCGAGGTCGAGGCACAGTGCTCGCCCGGCTCCAGCTTGTCGGCGTTCATCGCCAGGCACATCGAGCAGCCCGGCTCGCGCCATTCGAAGCCGGCCTCGATGAAGACCTTGTCGAGCCCCTCGGCCTCGGCCTGGCGCTTGACCAGGCCCGAGCCCGGCACCACCATCGCCAGCTTGACCGAGTCGGCCACCTTGCCGCCGCGTGCTACCCGGGCCGCCTCGCGCAGGTCCTCGATGCGCGAGTTGGTGCAGGAGCCGATGAACACCTTGTCGAGGCGGATATCGGTGATCTTCTGGCGCGGCGCGAGGCCCATGTACTCAAGCGCCCGGGTGATGCCGCCGCGCACGGTTTCATCGTCTTGCGCGGCGGGATCGGGCACCTCGCCGGTCACCGGCGCGACCATCTCGGGGCTGGTGCCCCAGGTCACCTGCGGGGCGATCTCGGCGGCGTCGAGCACCACCTCCTTGTCGAACACCGCATCGGTGTCGGAGACCAGCTCGCGCCAGTCGGCCACCGCGGCGTCCCAGAGGTCGGCGCCGGGCGCGTAGGGACGCTCGCGCAGGTACTCGATGGTGGTGTCATCGACGCCCACCAGGCCGACGCGGGCGCCGGCCTCGATGGCCATGTTGCAGATGGTCATGCGGCCTTCCATCGACAGCTCGCGGATCGCGCTGCCGGCAAACTCGATGGCGTAGCCGGTACCGCCGGCGGTGCCGATGCGGCCGATCACCGCCAGCACGATGTCCTTGGCGGTGACGCCGTCGCCCAGCTCGCCCTCGACGCGCACGCGCAGGTTCTTCATCTTCTGGGCGATCAGGCACTGGGTGGCCAGCACGTGCTCGACCTCGGAAGTGCCGATGCCGTGGGCCAGCGCCGCGAAGGCGCCATGGGTCGCGGTGTGCGAGTCACCGCAGACCACGGTCATGCCGGGGAGCGTGGCGCCCTGCTCGGGACCGACCACGTGGACAATGCCCTGGCGGGCGTCGTTGATGCGGAACTCCTCGATGCCGAAGCTCTCGCAGTTGTCATCGAGCGTCTGGACCTGGATCAGCGACACCGGGTCCTTGATGCCGGCGTTGCCCTCGGCACGCTCGAGCACGGTGGTCGGCACGTTGTGGTCCGGGGTGGCCAGGTTGGCGTCGAGGCGCCACGGGGTGCGGCCGGCCAGGCGCAGCCCCTCGAAGGCCTGCGGCGAGGTCACCTCGTGCAGCAGGTGACGGTCGATGTAGATCAGCGCGCTGCCGTCGTCGCGCTGCTTGACCAGATGCTGCGACCACAATTTGTCGTAAAGGGTCTGACCTGCCATGAAACTCCTCCAGCGTGCTCGATGAGCCTTGCATCACGGGGCCTGACGCGCCCGTGGGCGACGTGTCGGCTTGCCTTGTCTGTGCTCACAGACTAAGAAGTTGCCCGCATGAAAGCAATTCATGTTATTTATTCTTCGGATTCCATAAGGGAATAGGAGGAAGGCGCCATCATGGACACGCAAAGCCTGCAGGCCTTCGTCGCCGTCGCCGACCGGGAATCCTTCTCACTGGCGGCCGAGGCGCTGTTTCTCACCCAGCCGGCGGTCAGCAAGCGCATCGCCGCCCTCGAGGACCAGGTCGGCTCGCGGCTGTTCGACCGCATCGGGCGGCGCGTCACCCTGACCGAGGCCGGCCGGCTGCTGCTGCCCCGGGCCCGCGAGATCCTGGTGATGGTCGATGACAGCCGCCGGGCGCTGGCCAACCTGTCCGGCGATGTCGGCGGCAGCCTGACGCTGGCCACCAGCCACCATATCGGCCTGCACCGCCTGCCGCCGCTGCTCAAGACCTACACCCGGGCCCACCCGGAGGTGCGCCTGGATCTGCGCTTCCTGGACTCGGAACAGGCCTATCAGGGCGTGCTGGATGGCGAGCTGGAGCTGGCCGTGGTGACCCTGGCCCCCTCGCCCGACCCGCGACTGACCGTGGTGCCGGTATGGATCGACACCCTGCACTTCGTCTGCGGAAAGGACCATCCCCTGGCCGGGAGCGCGTCGCTGCCGCTGAATGCCCTCACCGACCACGATGCCGTGCTGCCGGGGCCGCTGACCTTCACCCGCGGCATCGTCGTCGATACCTTTGCCCGCGAGGGGCTGCAGGTCCGCGTGTCGCTGTCGACCAACTATCTGGAAACACTGAAGATGATGGTCGCCATCGGCCTGGGCTGGAGCGTGCTGCCGGCCTCGATGATCGACGGTGACCTGCACGTGCTGCCGATTCCGCACCGCCCCATCGAGCGGCCGCTGGGCTACCTGTTTCACAAGAGCCGCACCCTGTCCAACGCGGCTCGCTCGATGATCGCCATGCTCGACGAAGCCCGAACGCACGACGCCCGCCGACGTCGGTGACGGGCGGGCGTCGCGTGCTCGCTGGCCTCGGCGTCAGTCGTCGACGCCCTGCTCGGCCAGCACCTCGGGAATGCTCTGCCTCACGTAGCGCCCGGGCGCCGGCTCGATGGGTGCGAGCTCGCCGTCGCCGGGCAGACGGGCCGCCACCATGCGCTCGGGGTCGGCGTACTTGTTGTCGATCATCCAGGCCTGCCAGTGCGGCCACCAGGATCCCTCGTGCTGGGTGGCCCCCGCGAACCATTCCTCCGGCGTGTCCGGCAGGGAATCATTGGTCCAGTAGCCGTACTTGTTCTTGCTCGGCGGGTTGACGATCCCGGCGATGTGGCCGGATCCGCCGAGCACGAAGGTCACCGGCCCCTTGGGATACCGGGTGCCGTAGTAGGTGGAGGTCCACTTGGCGATGTGGTCGTCGCGGGCCGACACGAAGTAGCTGGGGGTGGCGATCTTGCGCAGGTCGATGCGGACGCCGTCGAGCTCGATGCCGCCGGGCTCGATCAGGCGGTTGTCCAGATACATGTGACGCAGGTACCAGCCATGGGTCGCCGCCGGCAGGTTGGTGCCGTCGGTGTTCCAGTAGAGCAGGTCGAAGGCGGCGGGTGTCTCGCCCTTGAGGTAGTTGTTGACGTAGAAGGACCAGAACAGGTCATTCTCGCGCAGCAGGTTGAAGCTGAAGGCCATCACCCGGCCGTCCAGATAACCGTCGGCCTCGAGCTGGCGCTCGATGCCCTCGAGAACCGGCTCGTTGATGAACACGCCGATCTCGCCGGGATCGCTGAAGTCCTGCAGCGTGGCCATGTAGGTTACCGAGCGGACCTTGCGGCCACGCCGGGTGCTGGTCAGGTAGGCCAGCGTGGTCGCGGCCAGGGTACCGCCCACGCAGTAGCTGAGCAGGTTCACCGACTTCTCGCCGCAGGCCTGCTCAATCGCTCCCATGGCGGCGATCGGCCCCGACTGCATGTAGTCGGCCCAGGTCAGGTCACGCTGCTCGGGCCCGGGATTGCGCCAGGAGATCAGGAACACCGTGTGGCCCTGATCCACCAGCCACTTCATCAGCGAATTGTCCTGACGAAGATCGAGGATGTAGTACTTGTTGATCCAGGGCGGGATCACCAGCAGCGGCGTCTTGAACACCTGCTCGGTGGTGGGGGCGTACTGGATGAGCTGAATCAGCTCGTTCTCGTAGATCACCTCGCCGGGCGTGACCGCGATATTGCCGCCCACCTCGAAGGCCTCGCGATCGGTCATCGCCACGTTGACGCCCTCGGCCGAGTTGGCCAGATCGTCACGCAGCCGGGAAAGCCCATCGGCCAGGTTCTGGCCACGGGTCTCCTGGGTCAGGCGCATCACCTCGGGATTGGTGGCGATGAAGTTGCTCGGCGCCAGGGCGCTGACGATCTGCCGGGCATAGAAGCTCAGGCTCTGCCGGCGCGACTCGGGCAGGTCATCGGTGGCGGCCAGCAGCTGATCGACATAGCGCGAGAACAGCAGGTACTGCTGCAGGACGTGGCGATAGTAGGGATCGCGCTGCCAGGCATCGTCCCGGAAGCGGCGATCCCGGGCGTCGGGCTCGACCACCGGCTCTCCCGGTTCGCCGCTCAGGTCGCCGACGGCCTGCTGCCAGAGCCGCAGCTGGTCCTGGAACCACTGCTGTTGCGTACTCTGCAGCGCATCGGGGCGCAGCGCCAGCGCCTCGATACCAGCCAGCAGGCTGCGCTGCATGTCGCTGTACACGGCGGCCGCTGCATCGCTCGGCCAGATCCGGGTCAGCATCTCCTGCAGCAGACTGTGATAATCCTGGCCGATGGACTCGAGCCGTGCGGCCAGCTCCGGATCGACGGACACATCCAGATCGTTGGGCAACTCCGAGGTCATAGCCCCTCCTTCGACACCCTCACCCCACGCTGACGACCCGGCTACCGCCAGGAGCGGTACCCGAGTCGCCATCTTCCTCTACCCGCTCCACTCGGACCGGGCAAGACATTTCATGTACGCCGACAGGTCAGCTCGACTTGCCGCGCGAGGCCTGACTGCTGGACCGGGCCGGCTGGGCACTGTCCTTTTCCTTCTCCTTGCCGGCTGTCGCAGAGGCGCCCGTCGACTGTCCGGCGGCCTGACCTGTCGTCTTCTCGGCAGCCTGGGTGGCCTGGCCTGCCGCCTTCTCGGCGGTCTGCGTGGCCTGGTCTGCGGCTTCCGTGGCCGCCGCGGAGAGTTCGCCGAAGGCGGACTCGAGCTGCGAGCGGAACGTCAGGCTCAGCTCGGTCATCGCCCGGGCGTCCTCGATCATCTGCCGGGACAGCTCGTTCATCAGTTCGGCCTGACGCGCGGCGAAGTCACGCATGTCGTCGGCGTTCTGCACGTCCGCCGCCGCCCGCATGCGCTCGGTGCCCATCTGGGTATAGCGCTTCATGGACTCGAGCTGCTGCTGGGTCAGCTTTTCCAGGTTGTTCAGCATCAGCCCGTTGAGCTTGCGCATGGGCTCGAACAGACGTTGTGTCTGGTCGGTGAAGGCATCGAACATCGGATCCTGTGGCATCACGCATTCCTCCCTTTGGAAACGGCGTGGAGATGACAATAGCGCACTTTTGCTGCAGTGCAAAAAAATACTGCACCGCGCCCTGTCCGGCAACCGCTTGCCGGATCACTCCTTGGGGCGGCGAGACTGACGCGAGGTGGCCCGGGCGCTGCCTTCCTTCTCCCGGGACGGCTCCCGGGACGATGCGGCACTCTCGTCCCCCGACGACGCCGCGGACTCGGGGCGCGCGCTGCCGGCGCGACGCAGCAGGTCGAGCATCATCTGCTGGTAGTTGCCGAAATGGCTCATCCCCTGAGTCACCCCCTGCTGGAAGAAGGGCTGCATCAGGCTCCAGGGATCGTAGCCATCGACCCCGGCTTCCATCTGCTCCTGAATGCGCGCGAGCATCTCGCGCTGAAAGGCATCGACATCGGGCAGCCCCAGCGCCTGGCGAAACTCGGCGGGAGTCAGGTCGAATTCGACATTGATTTTCATGGCATGACTCGGTCGCTTCGGATTGCCCTGAGTGTAGCAGGCTCGCCACGGCGGTTGGCGCGCGACCGAATGGCGTATGACGGGAAGAGGGTCGGGAGCGGACCCGGTCGCGCGACCGGGTCCGGCCATCGTTCAGCGCAGGCGGGGGGTGGCGACCTCGACATCCAGGTTCTGGGCCCGATGGCGCAGCAGGTGATCCATCAGCGTCAGAGCCATCATCGCCTCGGCGATCGGCGTGGCGCGAATCCCCACACAGGGATCGTGGCGCCCCTTGGTGACCACCTCGACGGGATTGCCGTCGACATCGATCGAGTGGCCGGGCACGGTGATGCTCGAGGTGGGCTTGAGGGCGAGATGAGCGATCAGCGTCTGCCCCGAGCTGATGCCGCCCAGCACCCCGCCGGCGTGGTTGGAGAGAAAGCCCCCGGGAGTCATCTCGTCGCGATGCTCGCTGCCGCGCTGGCTGACCGAGGCGAAGCCGTCGCCGAACTCGACACCCTTGACGGCGTTGATGCTCATCAACCCGTGGGCCAGCTCCGCGTCCAGGCGATCGAACACCGGCTCGCCGAGCCCCACCGGCACCCCTTCGGCGACCACGCTGATCCGCGCGCCCACCGAGTCCTGGTCACGACGCAGCTGGTCCATGAAGGCCTCGAGCTCGGGCACCCGTTCCGGGTCCGGGCAGAAGAAGGCGTTGTCGTCGACGGCCTCCCAGCTCTTGAAGTCGAGGGTGATGGGGCCGAGCTGGCTCATGTAGCCACGCACCACGATCCCCCGGCTGGCCAGGTACTTCCTGGCGATGGCCCCGGCGGCGACGCGCATCGCCGTCTCGCGGGCGCTGGAGCGGCCACCGCCCCGGTAGTCGCGCCGGCCGTACTTGTGATGGTAGGTGTAGTCGGCGTGGGCCGGGCGAAAGCGATCCTTGATCTCGGAGTAGTCCCTGGAACGCTGGTCGGTGTTCTCGATCAGCAGGCCGATCGCCGTGCCGGTGGTCTCGCCGTCGAAGACCCCGGAGAGGATGCGCACCTGATCCGGCTCGCGACGCTGGGTGGTATGGCGCGACGTGCCCGGCCGCCGGCGATCGAGGTCGCGCTGCAGGTCGGCCTCGCTGAGGGGCAGGCCCGGCGGGCAGCCGTCGACGATCGCGCCCAGCGCCGGGCCGTGGCTTTCGCCGAAGGTGGTGACGGTAAACAGCTTGCCGTAGGTGTTGCCGGACATTCAGCGTTCCTCGCAATCGATCAGACGAAACAGGCGGCGTGGTCGTCGAGTTCCCGGGCGGTCAGCGCGAACACGCCGTGCCCGCCCCGCTCGAACTCCAGCCACAGAAACGGCACCTCGGGATAGGCGGCCTCGAGGTGCGCATCGGAGTTGCCCACCTCGACGATCAGCACGCCCTCGTCGGTGAGATAGTCGCGCGCCTCACGCAGCAGGCGACGCACGATATCCAGGCCGTCCGCGCCGGCGCCCAGCGCCAGGGCGGGTTCATGCCGGAACTCGGCGGGCATGGTGGCCAGATCGCGGGCATCCACATAGGGCGGGTTGGCGACGATCAGGTCGTAGCGCTGCCCGGCCAGGCCCTCGAACAGGTCCGAGGCCACGGCGCGCACCCGCGCGCCCACGTCGTGACGGGTGATGTTGACCTTGGCCACGGCCAGCGCCTCGGGGCTGATGTCGGCCAGGTCGACCTCGGCGGTCGGCAGGTGCAGCGCGGTGGCGATGCCGATGCAGCCCGACCCGGTGCACAGATCCAGCACCCGTGCCGGCGGCTGCTCGGGGAACCAGGCCGCGAAGTCGTGCTCGATCAGCTCGGCGATCGGCGAGCGCGGAATCAGCACGCGCTCGTCCACCGTGAAGGGGTAGCCGGCGAAGAACGCCTCGCCCAGCAGGTAGGGCAAGGGCGTGCGGGTCTCGATGCGCGAACGCACCAGCGCCACGATCCGCGCCCGCTCCACGTCCAGCAGCCGGGCGTCGAGGACCGCGGGATCGACATCCCAGGGCAGGTGCAGCGCCCCCAGCACCAGCGCCACCGCCTCGTCCCAGGCACTGGCCGTGCCATGACCGAAATGCAGCCGGCCGACATGAAACTCGCTGGTCGCCCAGCGCAGGCAGTCGCGCAGGGTCAGCAGCTGGTCGGCCAGGCGCTGGTCGTCCAGCGTCAGGGTGGAAGCGGCGGGGAGCGGGGAAACAGCCACGGAATAGAACCTGTCGGGGTGCCAAGAGTGAACGGCGATTGTAACCGGCCGCCGGCGCGCTTCACAGTCGCGTGTCAGCCGCTATACTGGAGCGCCGTTCGAGCAACCGTTCCCCCGGCTGGAAAGAGAGGGTCGCATGAGCCGTCGACGCGGCACGCCAGATGAAGAGGTATCGCTGTTTCGCCAGGCCCTGCAGGAGGCCGGTGTCCAGCGCCTGTTCAGCGATCGCGCCGACCCCGGCACGCCGCGTCGCGACGATCCGCAACGGCTGGCCGCGCGCCGCGATGCCGCCGTCTCCGCCGCGACCGATGCCGGCCACAGCCGCACCAGCGACGGGCGCGTGGAGCCGCTGCGCCCCAGCACGCCGCTCGACTTCGCCGTGCCCGACCTGCCCTACCGCACCCACAGTGCCCTGAAACGCGGCCGCATCGCCTGGGAAGCCGGCCTCGACCTGCACGGCTACACGCTCGAGGAGGCCCGGGCACAGCTCGAGCAGTTCCTCCACGATGCCCGCCATCAGCGGCAGCGCTGCGTGCTGGTGGTCCACGGCAAGGCCTGGACCGGCATGGCCGACTACCCGGTGATCAAGAGCCACGTCAACGCCTGGCTGCGCGAGTGGCCGAGCGTGCTGGCATTCTGCTCGGCCACCGATGCCGACGGCGGCACCGGCGCGGCCTATGTCCTGCTGCGCCGCCGCGGCGGCGAGTGATCGCCGTCAGTTGGCCGGCTTACCGGTGGGCGGCTCGCTGACCATCACCTGCCCGCCCTGGGCATGTCCGTAGCCGGGGCGTTCGTAGCGATCCAGCGCCTGGGCAGCCAGATGCCGCCCCAGACAGATCAGCGCATTGGCACGATGAAACTCGTAGGCGCCGCAGACCGTCTTGGGAATCTCCACCAGCACGTCCGGCGGGTAGCCGGCCACCTTGTACTTGGCCAGCGCCGCCTGGGTGATCTCGAAGGAGGTGAGCATGATATCGAGCTTGCCCCAGGCCCGCACGCTGTCGCGTCCCGGCGGCGCCTTCTCCTCGTCCCAGCTCGCTTCGCTGCCATTGCCGTTGCCGAACATCTTCTGGGCCCGGTCGCGCACGCCGTTGAACCACTCGCCGAGCCCCCGGCCCTCGGCCTCCAGCCGCGCCTCGCGCTCGCGTTCCTCGGCCGCCTCGTCGTCGGGCAGCAGCTCCTCGAGCGAGACGGGCTGGTGGGTCTGCGCCGTGGCATTGACCGCCAGGATCAGGTCGGCGTGCGAGGCCACGGTGGGAATGATCGGCAACGGATTGAGCAGCCCGCCGTCGACCAGCACCTGGTCGCCCTGATGCACGGGGGTGATCAGGCCGGGCACGGCCATGGAGGCACGGATCGCCCGCAGCAGCGAGCCGGTCTGGAACCAGACCTCGCGCTGACGCTTCAGGTCGGTGGCCACCGCGGTGAAGGGAATCGGCAGGTCCTCGATCTCGCGCTCGCCGATCAGGCCGCCGAGCCGGGCCATCACCTTGCTGGCCCGCATCGCGCCCATCGGGCTCCAGGTCACGTCCACCAGGCGCAGCACGTCGAAGTAGTCCAGCTGAGTGACCCATTCCCGATACCCCTCCAGCTGACCGGCCGCATGGACGCCACCGATCACCGCGCCCATCGAGCAGCCGGCGATGGCCACGATCTCGTAGCCGCGCCGTTCCAGCTCGTCGATGACACCGATATGCGCATAGCCCCGGGCGCCTCCGCTGCCCAGCACCAGTGCGACACGCTTGCTCATGACCGCCTCCTGCCAGCTGCTCAGGGCGACGCCACGATCGAGTCGATGATGGCCGCGGCGACGGCATCGACTCGCTCCGGCTCCAGGTGCAGGTGATGGCCGCCCGGCATCACGCACCGTGTCAGGCTCGTCACGGCCTCCCGCGCCCGGCGCGCGAAGGCCCGCTCCGCCAGTATGCCGCGATCGCCCTCGATCAGCAGCACCGGCGCCTCGATGCTCGCCAGCAGCCCCAGCGCCTGCCCGGGACTGAAGCGCACCAGCGAGGGGCGCATCAGCCGTGAATCGGTGCGCAGCCGATAGCCGCCCTCGGTCAGCGGCGCCAGATTGCGCGCGACCAGCGGCTGCGCCGTCGCCGCATCGATGGGCGTCACGCCGCCGGCGACCCGTGCCGCCACGGCCTCGTCGAGTCCGGCGTAGGCGGGCACGCCCCGGGGCGGCCGGCGATGCCCCAGCAGCCCGCGACGCAACTGGTCGGCGGTGGCCTCGTCCGGCGTGGTCAGGGTGCCCAGGCCATCGAGCAGGATCAGCCGCGTGACCTTCTCGGGCAGGGCCGCCGCCATCAGCCCGGCGACCCCGGCCCCCATGGAATGCCCGACCAGCACGGCGGACTCGAGCGTCAGATCGGCCATGGCATCGAGCACATCGTGCAGGTAGTCCCAGATGGCATAGTCGCTCCCCGCCGGGTGATGGCGGGAGTGGCCGTGCCCGGAGAAGTCGAGGGCGACGAGCCGGATGTCCAAGGCCTCGGCCAGGCGAGGGGCGAGCCGCGTGAAACTGGCCGCATTGTCCAGCCAGCCATGCAGGGCCAGCCACACGGGCGCGCCGTCGCGACCCCAGCTCAACGCCGCCAGGCGGCCGTCGGCCAGACTCAATTCCTCGCAGATCATGGCATTCTCTCAGTCGGCAGTACACGATCGTCGAGGCCGCGTCACGCCGCTGGAAAGCGCTGGTGACGGGCGTCGACTGGGTTTAGCAGGCTATCGGGTTTATCATGGGCATGCCAGCGCACGCGCCGGCCCCTCGTCGTTTTCGCATCCACCCAGGAGTGCATCGTGCCCCGAGCCCCCCGCCCCACTCGCCTGCGCAATACCCTGTTCATCGCCACCGTCACGGCAGCCCTGATCGTCGGCTTCTGGCTGGTTCGCTAGGAGGCGGCTCGATGAATCTTCTCGGGGTCTTCCTGCACACCCTCGATGTCACCCTGCCGGTCTTCGCCATGGTCTTCCTGGGCGTGCTGTTCAAGCGCATCGGCTGGATCGACGCCCAGTTCGTCTCCACCGCCTCGACCCTAGTGTTCAAGGCCACCATGCCGACGCTGATCTTTTTGAGTATCGTCCGCGCCGACCTGGATGTCGCCTTCAAGCCGGACGTGATTCTCTATTTCCTGGGATTCTCGGCGTTCAGCTTCTTCCTGGCCTGGGGCTGGGCCATCCTGCGCTGCCCGTTCGCCGATCGCGGCGTGTTCGCCCAGGGTGCCTTCCGCGGCAACTGCGGCATCGTCGGCCTGGCGCTCGCCGCCAGCCAGTACGGCGACTACGGCCTGTCGCTGGGCGGCATCCTCGCCGGCGGCATCATCATCGTCTACAACGTGCTGGCGGCGGCGATCCTCGCCTACTACAGCGCCAGCGCGAAATCCGGGATCGGCTCGATCCTCAAGCACATCGCCAGGAATCCGTTGATCCTGAGCGTCCTGCTGGCCATTCCCTTCGCCTATTTCGGCATCGACCTGCCCTCCTGGCTGATGACCTCCGGCGACTACTTCGGCGCCATGTCGCTGCCCCTGGCCCTGATATGCATCGGCGGCACCCTGTCGTTCACGTCGGTCAAGCGCGGCAGCCGCCTGGCGCTGGACGCCAGCCTCTGGAAGATCGTGTGGATCCCCCTGCTCGGGGTGCTCGGCGCCCTGGCCCTGGGCTTCCGCGGCGCCGAACTGGGCATCCTGTTCCTGTTCCTGGGCAGCCCCGGCGCCGCCGCCAGCTTCGTGATGGCCAAGGCGGTGAACGGCAACGCCCAGCTCGCCGCCAACGTCATCGTCATCACCACCCTGGCGTCGCTGTTCACCATCAGCGCGGGCGTCTTCCTGCTCAAGGCCGCCGGCCTGATCTGAGCCCGGCCCGGCCACCGGATTGCGTTGAAAAGGCCATTGCCCGATTTCGCATCCAGCAGCCACACTGGGAGTGTCATTGGTGGATACTCTCGCAAGCCGCAAGGAGCACAGGCATGTTCAAGAAGATCCTGGTGCCAGTGGATCTCGCCCATTTCGACGTGATCGAGCCCTCGCTGCAGGTGGTCGCCGACCAGGCCAAGTTCTACGATGCGGAAGTCTGTTACGTGGCGGTCGCCGCCAACACCCCGGGGGCCGTGGCGCGCACCCCCGAGGAGCATCAGCAGAAACTCGACGCCTTCGCGCAGGAGCGCGCCGAGGTGCATGGCCAGCCGGTCAGCACGCGCCTCATCATCTGCCCGGACCCCATCGCCGACCTGGACGACCGGCTGATCGACGCCATCGACGAATCCGGGGCCGACCTGGTGATCATGCCGACGCACCCGCCGAAGCATCTGGATGTGGTGATCCCCTCCCACGGCGGCAAGGTCGCCACCCATACCCGGGCTTCGGTGTTTCTGGTACGCCCTCCCCGGGACTGAAGCCGGCGACGCGCCCCCGGAACAGCGACGGGACGGCCGAAGCCGTCCCGTCGGGTTCATGCGCCAGCGGTGCTGTCTCGGCGGGCTGTTCATCCGGTGCCTGGCCGTGGCAGCGACGTCAGTCGCGCGGGCCCCGTCACCGGACGCCGTCGTCATCGGCGTCATCGAACGCCTCGCCGCGGGTGCCGCGCACCGCCTGCTGGCCGATGAGTTGCTTGCCTTCCAGGGTCATGAGCCTCTCCCGTGTCGGTGAAAAATGAAGGTCATTGGCGATAGGAGGCGTAGTTGTCGCGAGCCCGCGTCAGGTGATAGCGCATGGCCTCGCGGGCTGCCTCGACCCGCCGCGCGAGGATCGCGTCGAGAATCTCGGCGTGCTCCTCGCCGACTCGCTCGAGATAGCGTCGCGTGGCCTCGACATCCAGCTCGACGTCCAGCAGCTTGGCCCGGGGAATCGCCCCCTGGTCGAACTGCTCGTAGAAGGTGGCGAAGGCCGGATTGTGCGTGGCGCGGGCGATCGCGAAATGAAACACGAAGTCTTCCTCGCGTGCCTGGGAGTTGTCCCGGCATGCCGTCACGAAAGCCTGATGCGCCACCTCGAGGCGACGGCGATCCTCGGCATCGTGACGGGCCGCCGCCAGGGCCGCCGCCTCGGGTTCCAGCGTCAGGCGCAGTTCCAGGATATGCAGGATGTCCTCGACGGTGGTCAAGCTGATGCGCTTGGCCGGCAACGCCTCGAGCGGCGTCGCACGCAGCACCCGGGTGCCGATGCCGCGCCGCGTCTCGACCAGCCCCAGCGACTTGAGATGCGTGATCGCCTCGCGGACCACGGTGCGGCTGACCCCGAACATCTCGCACAGGGCATTCTCTGGCGGCAGCTTGTCGCCGACGGCGATGCGCTGCTCGCGGATCAGCTGCTCCAGCTGCTTCGAGACCTGGCCCGAAAGGCTGCCCGACTGCGAGACACGTGAGACACCGAGCTGATTCATTGCTTGTTCCATTGCCTGTACCGGATTCCAACCCCTGTCATCTGCTCTGCCCGACCCGGCCGGGAACGCTGTCCCCCGGTTGCCCAGATCCGACGCCCCAGTATCGCATGTCAGGCACCGCTGCCGTTGTCCATCACCCGGTCTTCCGGGGCTCCCCTGACCCGCCACCCGGTTGCTTCAGGCATCATCGGGATGCCCCGCCGCGGCGAACTTGCCGCCCTGGTAGACAACGACCGGGTCCTGCGGGTCCAGGCCGGTGTCCCGGGCCTCGACCTGCGCGCGCCAGGGCTCAGAGCTGTCCCGAGGGCGCCAGCCGAGGAAGCTCGACTTGCGGTTGTCCCACCACGTCTCGCTGTTGTCCGAGACCCCGTAGATCACCGTATTGCCCAGCTTCGGCGTGCAGAAGGCGCGCTGCAGCAGGGCCACGAAGTCATCGACACTCATCCAGGTGGCCATCATCCGCGTATCCGCGGGTTCGGGGAAACAGGAACCGATGCGCACGCTCAGCGTCTCGACCCCGAACTTGTCGAAATACAGGCTGGCCAGATCCTCGCCGAAGCACTTGGAAACGCCATACAGTGAATCGGGCCGGTGCGGCACCTCGGTGTCGAGGGTCTGCGTGCGCGGGTAGAAGCCGATAGCGTGGTTGGAGCTGGCGAACACGATGCGGGGCCGGCCGGCATGACGAGCCGCCTCGTAGAGGTTGTACGTGCCGACGATGTTGGCCTGCAGGATGTTCGCCCAGGGCTTCTCGACGGACATTCCGCCCAGGTGCACGACCGCCTCGCAGCCCTCGACCAGCGAGCGCACGGCCGACGCCTCGGCCAGATCGCAGGCCACGGCCTCCTCGTGCTCGCCGAGGGGGTCCACCTCGACGATGTCGGAGACCCGCACCCGCCTCGCCAGGCGATGCAGGTGCGGACGGATGGCCTTGCCGACGCCGCCGGCGGCCCCCGTGACAAGAATTCGCTCGAGCATGTTTCCTCCTTGCAACTCGGTCAGGAAAGCGGCCGGTACCCACCGACCGACGGATCATTCGAAGCCGTACAGGGCCGCCGGATTGTCGACCAGGATCCGCTGCCGAGCCTCGGCATCGGCCCAGTCCAGCAGTATGTCCAGCTGTTCGGCATCATCGGGATACTCGGCGCGGGGTACTCCGACATGCGGCCAGTTGCTGCCCCAGATCACCCGCTCCGGCGCGTGGCGAATGATCCGGCGGGCAATGGCGCCCACATCCGCGTAGTCGGGCCCGCCGGTGACGCTCACCTCGTAGCCGCCGCAGATCTTGAACCAGGCATTGCCGCGATCCAGCAGCCGAACGATGGCGTCGACGCGGTCGTCGTCGGCGGGTACCGGTGGCATGAACTTGCCGACATGATCAATGATGTAGTCGCCCTCGAGACGCTCGAGGCCGTCCCGGTAGGTATCCAGGTGACGGCCGTTGAACTGCACCATCAGGTGCCAGCCGAAGGGCCGGATACGCCGCTCGACGGCGGGCATGTCGGCATGGGTGACGGCGCCGCCGGGCAGGTTCATGATCCGCGCCCCGCGCACTCCCCGGTCGTGCCAGTCACGCAGCTGGGTCGACGGAGTCTCGGGCGTGACCGCCGCCACGCCGCGAGCCGTCTCGCCCAGCCGGTCGAGCGAGGCCAGCAGGGCACCGTTGTCCTGCTGATAGGCATTGGACTGGGTCACCACCACCCGCTCGAGTCCCAGGCGCTGCTGGACCCGACGATAGTCCTCGACGGTGCCCAGCTCGGCGATGGCGGGCCCGCCGGGCCGGGAGGGAAAGCCCGGCGGATAGAGATGAATGTGGCAGTCGGTCGCCCCGGCCGGCGCCGTCAGCCGGGGTGGCGGCCCGTCCAGGGGCCGGGTATTGGCGGGAATCGCGATCACCGTCAGGCCTCCTTCAGCGCGTACCGACGCAGCGCATCGTGGTTGATCTCGATGCCCAGCCCCGGGCCGTCGGGGATCGTGACCACGCCCTCGACATGCTCGAGGGGCGAGGTCACCACCGCCTGACGGAAGGGGTTGCGGGTGCGATCGAACTCGAGAATCGGCTCGATGGGCCGGCGCCGCGGCGGGTTGGGCGGCAGCGCCGCCAGGAACTGGAGGCCCGCGGCGATGGCCACCGCCGTTCCCCAGACATGCGGCACCAGCCGCACGCCGTGCATGGCGGCCATGTCAACGACACGCCGGCTCTCGGAAAACCCGCCGACGCCACAGACATCCGGCTGGATGATATCGACCGCCCGTGATGCCAGCGGCTCCTGCATGGCATAGCGGCCATGCCAGTTCTCGCCGCTGGCCACCGGGACCGGCTGCCCCTGGCGCACGGCACGGTAGGTGTCGATCTGCTCGGGCAGCACCGGCTCCTCGAACCAGTCGACGCCGAGCTCGGCCGCCCGTCGCCCCACCTCCAGCGCCTCGAGCAGGTCGTAGCCGTGATTGGCATCGATCATCAGACGGCACTCGGGACCGATCGCCTTGCGGGCGGCGGCGATGACCGCCATGTCTTCCTCGACGCCGAAACCGATCTTGATCTTGACGCCGTGAAAGCCTTCCCGGACGTAGCCGGCGACCTCCTCGGCGACGTCCTGCACCCGGTCGACGCCGTCGCGGCGAAACGAGCCGGTGGCGTAGGCCCGCACGCGGTCACGAAAGCGTCCGCCCAGCAGCTCCGAGACCGACGCGCCGTAGTGCTTGCCCTTGATGTCCCACAGGGCGATGTCGATGCCGCTCAGCGCGGTCATCGTCACGCCGCGCTGCCCCTGGTCGCGCAGCCGGTTGTAGAGTTCGAGCCAGCGTTTCTCGGTCTCCAGCGGGTTGCTGCCGATCAGACCGGCCGCGTAGGCCCGGACGATCACGGCGTTGATCGTCGCCGGGCCCAGGCACTCGCCCCAGCCGACGGTTCCATCCTCGCAGACGATCTCGACGAGACAGTGCTGGCGCCGCTCGAAGCGCATCGAGGCGCTCTCGAAGGCCTGATCGAGCTTGTAGTCGAGAATATGCGTATTTACGGCGGCAATTTTCATGGCACTCGAATTCCTGGTCATGAGTTGTCGGTCAGCCCAGCATGCCGGGTAGCGTCAGGGAGATCGCCGGGATATAGGTCACCAGCATCAGCACGGCGAACAGCGCCAGGTAGAACGGCCAGATCGTCTTGACCGCATGCTCGATCTTGACCTTGCCGATCACGCTGCCGACGAACAGGCAGGAGCCGACCGGCGGCGTGCACAACCCCAGCCCCAGGTTGATCATCATGATGATCCCGAACTGAATGGGGTCCATGCCGAACTGCTCGGCGACCGGCAGGAAGATCGGCGTGCAGATCAGGATCAGCGCCGCCATGTCCATGATCATGCCCAGCCCCAGCAGCAGCAGGTTGAGCAGCAGCAGGATCACGTAGGGATTGTCGGAGATCTTCAGCAGTGCATCGCTGAGCAACTCGGGCACGCTGTACAGCGCCAGCAGATAGGAAAACGCCGAGGCACAGCCCACCAGGATCATCACCAGCGACGTCGTGCGCACCGACTGATAGACCGCCTGCTTGAACGGTTCCCAGCGCAGTTCCCGGTAGACCAGGCCGGTAATCACGATGGCGTAGATCGCGCCGAAGGCCCCGGACTCGGTCACCGTGAGAATGCCCGAGAGCACGCCGCCGACGATGATCACGGCGGTGAGCAGGCCCGGCAGCGCCGCCGCGAAGCTGATGATCAGCGCCCGCCAGCCCGGGAACGCTTCCCCGGCATACCCCCGCTTGACCGCCACCACGTAGGCCGCCACCGCCAGGGCCAGGCACATCAGCACCCCCGGCACGATGCCCGCGATGAACAGCTTGGTCACCGAGATGCCACCCCCGGCCGCCACCGCATAGAGAATCATGTTGTGGCTGGGCGGGATCACCACGCCGGCGATGGACGAGGTGACCGTCACGTTGACCGCATAGTCCCCGTCATAGCCTTTTTCCTTCATGACCGGGATCAGGATCGAGCCCAGCGCCGAGGTATCGGCGACCGCCGAGCCGGAAATGCCGCCGAACAGCATCGAGGAGGTGACGTTGACCAGGCCAAGCCCGCCGCGGACTCGCCCCACCGCGGCCGATGCCAGGCGCACCAGGCGCGTGGAGATGCCGCCATGCAGCATCAGCTCCCCGGCGAAGATGAAGAAGGGAATCGCCAGCAGCGAGAAGACCGAGATTCCCGAAAGAATGCGCTGAAAGCCGACGAACAGGGGCAGCCCTTCATGGATGAAGGTGACGACCGCCGCCAGCCCCACGGCAAAGGCCACCGGCGCACCGACGATCAACCCCAGAAAGAACACGCCGAAAAGAATCATCAGGCCCATGATGTCACTTCCTCCCGTGCTGCATGAGACGCTGGACGATACTGGTGCCGGAAAAAAGCACCATCAGGGCCCCGCAGATCGCCAGCGGTGCCGCACGCCAGCTCTCGGACAGGCCGATCATGGGGATCGGGCGTCCGATGTTGTCCATGACCAGGATCCCGCCCTGCCAGGCCATGAAACCACCGAAGCTGATCACGAAGAGATCCGCGACATAGCGCATGATGTCACGCGGCAACGCCGGCAGTCCTTCACGGACGAAATCGATGCTCAGGTGGGTATTCTTGCGCACCCCGGCGGCCGCCCCCAGGCAGGTGACATAGACGACGATCAACAGCGAGGACTGCTCCACCCATGTCGGCGTGTCGTTGAGAACGTAGCGGCCGAAAACCAGCCAGCCGAAGGTAATGATCAAGAAAACCAGCAGCACGCCCGAGACGATGATGCACAGGTGGGCGATGCCATCCAGGAGATTGTCGAATGCTGATTGTGGCGCAGACGATGCCTCGCTCTGGTCACTCAATTGGTCGGAGTAGGAGCTCACGATATCCAATCCTCTCAAGGCACCCCGAGTCAGGTCGTGCCCGGGGCGCTTCGTGGGACTAACAGATCATTTCTGTGCAGCTTGAATGTCCGTCACCAGCGATTCCAGATCCGGATTCTGCTTGATGAATTCGTCGTAGATCGGCTGCATCCTGGCCTGGAACGCCGACTTGTCATTCACCTTGTTGATCGTCACGCCGGAATCGAGCACCTTCTGCTTGCTCTTCTCGACACGTTTCTGCCACAGCTGGCGCTGCTCCTTGGCGGCATTCTCGGCAGCCTCACGCACCATCTTCTGGTCTTCGGCAGACAGATCCTCCCAGCTTGACTTGGCGATACACAGACACTCGGGCAGGATCAGGTGCTCGGTCAGCGAGTAGTACTTCGCCACCTCATAGTGACCACTGGACTCGTACGACGGGTAGTTGTTCTCGGCACCGTCGATGACCCCGGTCTTGAGCGCCTGGTAGACGTCGCCATAGGGCATGGGCGTGGCATTCCCGCCGAGCTCGTCGATCATCTGAACGTACAGGTCGTTGTTCATGACGCGGACCTTGAGCCCCTTGGCGTCATCGGGCGTCTTCACCGGGTGATCGGTGTTGTAGAGGCTGCGAGCCCCGGAGCCGAACCAGGACAACGCGATCAGGTTCTTCTTGGCCAGGGCATCGGCGAAGCGGTCGCCTATCTCGCCGTCCATGATCCGATACATGTCGTCCGGACTCTTGAAGATGAACGGCAGCGAGAGCACGTTGGTGGCATTCACGATCGGGCCCATCGGCCCCATGTTGAAGTTGGCGAAGTCCAGGGCGCCGTTGCGAGTCTGCTCGATGGCATCGGGCTGATCACCGAGCACCGCATTGTTGTAGACCTTGGGCTCGATGCGGCCATCGGTCTTCTTGGCGACCTCCTTGGCGAAGTCCTCCAGTGCGATGCTGTTGGGGTAGCCCGGCGGATGGATGTTCCAGCCGCGCCATTGTTCCGCCTGAGCCGGCGAGGCCATCAGCACCATCGCGCCACCCAGCGCGGCGAGAGAAAGCGTGCCCTTCATCTTGAGATTGTTGTTGATCGGCATGACATGACTCCTGTGGCAAAGGAAATTGTCGTTATAGCTGCCTGGCGATACGCACCAGGTTCTCGAGTTGCTTGCATTCATCCTCGTTCGGCATCACCAGAGGCGCGCGCACGCTGCCGGCGGATCGGCCGATAATGGTAGCCCCCTCCTTGATGAGACTGACCGCATAGCCCTTCCGGCGGTCACGCAGGTTGATGAATGGAATGAAGAAGTCGTTGGTGATTCGCTTCACCGTGGCGGAATCGCCCTGGCGCAATGCCCGATAGAACGTGACCGCCAGCTCCGGCACGAAGTTGAACACCGCCGAGGAGTAGGTGTTCACCCCGATCGACAGGTAGGCCTCGGCGAATATCTCGGCAGTCGGTACGCCACCGACATAGACCAGCCGATCGCCCACCGTCTTGACGATCTGGTTGAGCAGCTGCATGTCGCCCTTGCCATCCTTCAGCCCGACCAGGTTCGGGCAGGCATCGGCCAGTTGCTGCACCGCCTCGGCCTCGAGCACGCCATTGCCGCGGTTGTAGTAGATGACGTTGATCGAGGTCGAATCGCAGATGTTGCGCGCGTACTCCACCAGGCCATCCTGCGGGCATTCGGTCAGGTACGGTGGCATCAGCAGGATACCGTCCGCCCCGGCCTCTTCCGCCGCCCTTGCATAAGCCTTGCCGGCGCCGACACTGAGACCGGCACTGGCGATGACCGGCAGCTTGCCGCCCACCGTTTCCACGGCGACGGTGACGACTGCGCGGAACTCGTCGAGCGTCAGGTTGAAGAATTCCCCCGTGCCACCGGCGACGAACACCGCCGACACCTCATGACTGACGAACCATTCCAGCCGCTGACGGTAGCTGTCGCGATCGAAACGCCCCTGCTCGTCGAAATCCGTCACGGGAAAGGAAAGCAGGCCATCACCGACTGCCTGAATGACTGCGTCTCTGGAAAAATTCACGAATTGCCCCTCTTGCCCGACTCGTTGAAGGCGGCACGCTGCAACAGGCCGCCTACTTGTCATACATCATACAGCTGCAAATCTAGAAGCCGGCCGGCTGTATGACAACGTCGACCATGGTCGATGCGACGAAGGGGCAACTCGAGTGGAGAAAGTGCCGCCATGCTGCATGGCAGCCAGCAAGCCAAGGGCAAGGCGCTTACAAGGAGCGGAATTGTGAGCACGGCAAGAGAACCCGGGACACGCCCAGGCACAGGACACTGCCTCGAAGCGTCGCCGACGGACGCAAGACCGTCAGTCGAAATCGGCCGGGTGACGAAACGCCCGGAGTTCGGCACAACCGGCCGCCCAGACCTCGGCTTCCAGGGCGGCGATGGCCGCGGTGGGCATCGGCAGCGAGCTGCGCCGGTCGCCCTCCACCAGGCGGCCGGTCAGCGCACCGACCAGCGGCATGTGGCTGACCAGCAGGACCGGCGTCTCGTCGGCGGCCTGCTGCAGCCAGTCGATGACCGGCTCGACCGGGTCATCGGGGGTGATGAACTCGAGCGTCTCCCCCGCCACGCCGAGCCGCTCGGCGACGATGGCGGCGGTCTGCCGGGCACGCCGGTAGGGGCTGGCGACGAGTCGCAGCGACCGACGCTGCGGCTCGCTCAGCGAGCCGGCCAGCCAGTCGGCCATGCGCGCCGCCTCGGCACGCCCCTCGGCGGTCAGCTCGCGGGCGGCGTCCGGGTGGCCCGGCGCGGCCTGACCGTGGCGCATGATCCACAGCATCGACATCACGGCCCCTCCTCCTGTTCGCGCTTGGCCTTCACCACCGACTCCCGCGACAGCGTGAACTCGACATCGCTGCTCTGCTCGTTGCGCATCAGCAGGCGCGCCATGTCGCGCGCCGGCACCTGATTGAACAGCACCTGATAGAGCCCTTCGCACAGCGGCATGTAGATCCCCTCGGCGCGGGCCTTGTCACGCACCAGACTGACGGTGTTGACCCCCTCGGCCACCTGGCCCAGTGCGGCGACCGCCTCGTCCAGCGACCGCCCTTCCCCCAGCGCGAAGCCGACGCGGTAGTTGCGTGACAGCTTCGAGGAGCAGGTGACGATCAGGTCGCCGACCCCGGCCAGCCCCAGAAAGGTCATGGGATTGGCTCCCAGTGCGACGGCGAAGCGGCTCATCTCGGCCAGCGCGCGGGTCATCAGCATGCTGCGCGTGTTCTCGCCCATGCCCAGGGCGGCGGCCATGCCGGCGGCGATGGCGTAGATGTTCTTGAGCGCCCCGCCCAGCTCCACCCCGTAGCGGTCGTTGCTGGCATAGACGCGGAAGTAGTCGCAGCCCAGCGCCGTCTGCACCCGGGCCCGCGTCAGCGCGTCGTCGCTGGCCACCACCGTCGCCGTCAGCTGCCGGTCGGCGATCTCGGACGCCAGGTTGGGGCCGGAGAGCACGCCGACATGGGCAAAGCCGGTCTCCTCCTCGAGGATCTGGCTCATCAGCTTGAAGCCGTCGGCCTGGATGCCCTTGGTGGTGCTGACCAGGATCTGCTCGGGCCGCAGCCAGGGGCGTGCCTGGCGGACGACCTGCAGGAAGGCCTTGGAGGGAATGGCCACGAAGACCAGCTCCGCGCCGTCGAGCACGGCGGCCAGGTCGGTGTCGGCCACCACGTTCGGGTTGATGGCGAAATCCGGCAGATAGCGCGTATTGCGATGCTCGCGGTTGATGGTGGACACCAGCTCGGCATCACGCAGCCACTGCCGGACTCGGGCACCGTTGTCGGCGGCGATGCTGGCCAGCGCCGTGCCGAAACTGCCACCGCCGAGTACCGCCACCTTCGGGCTATCGTCGCTCATCCTCGCTTCCTAGCTGCCACGTTGAGTGACCCCCAGTGTAACGAAAAACGCCCCCTGGCGGGGGCGTCACGTCGGCGGGAGGCTAGTCGATCAACGGTACGAGGCTGTCGATGCTGGACCGGGCGTCGCCATAGAGCATGCGGGTGTTCTCCTTGTAGAACAGCGGGTTCTCGATGCCGGAGTAGCCCGTGCCCTGGCCGCGCTTGCAGACGAAGACCTGCTTGGACTCCCAGACCCGCAGCACCGGCATGCCGGCGATCGGGCTGTTGGGATCCTCCTGGGCGGCCGGATTGACGATGTCGTTGGAGCCGATGACGATCACCACGTCGGTCTCGGCGAAGTCGTCGTTGATCTCGTCCATCTCCATGACGATATCGTAGGGCACCCGGGCCTCGGCGAGCAGCACGTTCATGTGTCCCGGCAGGCGCCCGGCGACCGGGTGGATGCCGAAGCGAACCTCCTTGCCGGCACTGCGCAGCTTGCGGGTCAGCTCGCTGACCGCGTTCTGGGCCTGGGCCACCGCCATGCCGTAGCCCGGCACGATGATCACGCTGTCGGCGTCGTTGAGCGCGCTGGCCACGCCGCCCACGTCGATCGACACCATCTCGCCCTCGATTTCCGCGGCCGGCCCCTGGGTACCGCCGAAGCCACCGAGAATCACGCTGACGAAGTTGCGATTCATCGCCTTGCACATGATGTAGGAGAGGATCGCGCCGGAGGAGCCCACCAGCGCGCCGGTGACGATCAGCAGGTCATTGGAGAGCGTGAAGCCGATCGCCGCCGCCGCCCAGCCGGAGTAGCTGTTGAGCATCGACACCACTACCGGCATGTCGGCGCCGCCGATGCCCATGATCAGGTGATAGCCGATGAAGAAGGCCAGCAGCGCGATCAGCAGCAGCGTCCAGAAGCCGCCCCCGTTGAGGTAGACGATCGCCAGCAGCAGCGACACCAGCGCCGCTCCACCGTTGAGCCAGTGTCCGCCCGGCAGCTTGTGCGGCTTGCTGTTGATCTTGCCGGCCAGCTTGCCGAAGGCCACCACCGAGCCGGTGAAGGTCACCGCGCCGATGAAGATGCCCAGCACGGCTTCCACCTGCAGGAAGGCCAGCTCCGCCGACGTCTTGTGGGCCAGCAGGGCGGCGAAGGCGGACAACCGCTCGGCGCCCTGGTCGGCGAGCTGCATGGCCAGCACCCGGCGCCGCTCGAGGTCGGCGTTGAAGCCGACGAAGACCGCGGCCAGGCCGACGAAGCTGTGCAGCGCCGCCACCAGCTGGGGCATTTCGGTCATCTCGACCTTGCGGGCCAGGTAGGCACCGATCAGCGCCCCGACCAGCATCATCGGCAGCATCCACCAGTAGCCGCCGATGCCCGGCCCCAGGGCCGTGAAGACGACCCCGATCGCCATGCCGACGATGCCGTACCACACCGCCCGCTTGGCCTTCTCCTGGTTGCTCAACCCCCCCAGCGAGAGGATGAACAGTACACTCGCCGCGATCGCCGCGGCAGACACGAATTCTTGTCCCATCATGATCTCGTTTCTCCGCCGCTCAGGATTTCTGGAACATCGCCAGCATGCGACGCGTCACCAAGAAGCCGCCCACGATGTTGATGCTCGCGATCAGCACCGAGATACCGGCCAGCAGGCCGACCAGGATGCTGCTCGAGCCGATCTGCAGGATCGCCCCCAGGATGATGATGCCGGAGATGGCGTTGGTGACGGCCATCAGCGGGGTGTGCAGCGAATGGCTGACGTTCCAGATCACCTGGAAGCCGACGAAGCACGACAGGGCGAAGACGATGAAGTGCTGCATGAAGGACGCCGGCGCGACCAGCCCCAGCAGCCACATCACCACCCCGCCGACGACGAGCATCGTCACCTGACGCTTGGTCTGGGCGAGGAAGGCGGCATGCTCGGCGGCCTTCTTCTCCTCGGGCGTCGGCTCCTTGACCCTGGGCTTGGGCTTGGCGGCGCCGATCGCCTTGACCTTGGGCGGCGGCGGCGGAAAGGTGATCTCGCCCTGATGGGTCACGGTGGTGCCACGAATCACGTCATCCTCCATGTCATGCTGGAGCACCCCGTCCTTGTCGGGCGTCAGGTCGGTCAGCATGTGGCGGATGTTGGTGGCATAGAGCAGCGAGGCCTGGGTGGCCATCCGCGACGGGAAGTCGGTGTAGCCGACGACGACCACCCCGTTGTCGGTGACGATGCGCTGGTCGGGGACGGTGAGATCGCAGTTGCCGCCCTTCTCGGCCGCCAGGTCGATGATCACCGAGCCGGGCTTCATCGCCTGGACCATGTCCTCGAGCCACAGCTTGGGCGCCGGCTTGCCCGGGATCAGCGCGGTGGTGATGACGATGTCCACCTCGGCGGCCTGCTCGCGGAACAGCGCCAGCTGCTTTTCGCGGAACTCGGGGCTGGAAGGCTTGGCGTAACCGCCACTCTCGGCGCCGTCCTGGCTCTCGTCGAAGTCGAGGAACAGGAACTCGGCGCCCATGGACTCGATCTGCTCGGCCACCTCGGGGCGCACGTCGAAGGCACGCACCACCGCTCCCAGGCTGGTCGCCGTACCGATGGCGGCGAGCCCCGCCACCCCGGCGCCGACCACCAGCACCTTGGCCGGCGGCACCTTGCCCGCCGCCGTCACCTGGCCGGTGAAGAAGCGGCCAAACTGGTTGCCCGCCTCGATCACGGCCCGGTAGCCGGCGATGTTGGCGGTGGACGACAGGACATCCATCTTCTGGGCCCGCGAGATGCGCGGCACCATGTCCATGGCCACGACCGTGGCGCCGCTGGCCTTGCAGCGCTCGAGCATGGCCTCGTTCTGGGCCGGCCAGAAGAACGAGATCAGCGTCTGGTCATTGCGCAGCCATCCGGCCTCGTCCTCGGTCGGTTCGCGCACCTTGATGACCACATCCGCCGCTTGCCACAGCGCCTCGGCCCCTTCCACGACCTCGACGCCCGCCTTGCGATAGGCCGCGTCATCGAAACCGGCGGCCACACCGGCCCCGGCCTCGATGAGGCACTCGTGACCCAGCTTCTGGATGTGCTGGGCGCTTTCGGGCGTCAGCGCGACACGCGCCTCGCCCGGCCTGACTTCTTTGGGTGCACCGACTTTCATGATGCGCTTCCCTCCCCTTGACGATAGTGAGCACGCCGGCGTGTCCCGCTCGAACAGCCGCGCCAGGACGAGCCCGTGACACGACGGCGACGCTTGCCGTTCGGCCGCTCGTTCATCGTGGCCGATCCCTTGCCGGATTCCTGGCGTGTTTGTCGGAACGCGTCGCCATAATTACTCGCCACGACACGGCACCAACTCGAAAAAATGCGCATGTCGCAGCGGCTTTTTTCCAGTCTTTTGGCAAACGCCGGAAAGATCAATATCTATGTCAAAAAAATCCATCATAATCATGGATTTATGACATCCATAACGCGCCCGTTATGCATTGCACAATAAACAAGCTGTTGATTTGACTGAAAAATCTGGAAATCCCATACCTCGACTTATTCTTATGAACGGCATAAGTCATCCTTTATTGACGCAATCGTCTTATTCTCGAATCGCGCACTCGACGCGCCGGCATCATGAAAACCCGCCGCGGACTCAGTAACCGCGAAGGACCTCGTCGACACTCATTTCATCGACGCCTTCCGCGACCATCAGCGCCATTCCCAGGTCATGAACCATCCCGGATTGCCAGGTGTGACCACCACGATCGATCAGGTCGAAGTCGGCACAGGCGTCCTCCACGGCCGTCACGGAGAAACTCAGGCTGGTGGCGTGACACGCCGTGGCACCGACGCTCCTGGCCGTCGCCACGCCGGCGAGCATCAGCCGCGAGACGCCGCGGCGATGCAGCCAGGTTTCCAGCCCCGTGCCCACGAAGCCGCTTTCGGCATGGCGGGCCAGGACGCGTTCGCCCGGGAGGGGGTCGGCACACGACAGCGGATGCTCGAGGCGGGAAGAGGGCACGCCGTCATCGCACGTCGGGGAAAAGCGGTGCAGATGCACGACGAGTCCATCGCCTCGGCGCCAGCAGGCCAGCAGGGCGGCGACCCGAGCCTCGAGATCGGGATTGCTGCGCTGCCGTGCTCGAGCGCAGCCATCCATCGTCTGCTGCAGGTCGATCAGCAGCAGGGCCGTGCCGCTATCGCGCGCATCGGTGGAACGCTGGAGCAGGGAACGGGACGAGACGGGCATGGCAGAATTCCTGTCGGGCGACATGGCGTCCACACAGCATAGGCGCCCCACCCGTGTTATGCGCGCTCTCGATCCGGCCGCCCGGTCCGGCCCGCTCGGGCTTCACGTCACGAGGAGCAGGACAGGACCACAGGGGGCGCGTCGCGCGGGGGCGGGCTCGTCCAGTCCTCCGCGCCGTCCTCATGGGGCACGAAGGGCACGGCCAGGCGCCCGCGCAGGCGCCGGAGCGGCCCCGGGTCGCCGGCCTCGGCCGCGGCGATGACCTGCTGAAGCGGCCGGTGGCGCAGGATGTAGCAGGGATTCACGGCATCCATGGCACGCTGGCGCGTCTCGGCACTGCGCGACTCCTTCTCGAGACGCGTCCGGTAGGCCTCGAGCCAGGCAACCAGCGCAGGGTCATCGGCGGGAATCTCCAGATGCGCCGCCAGCTGCCGGCGCGACTCGTCATCCCCCCGGTAGGCCCCCAGGGCGCGAAACGCCGAGTGGAAGTCGGCCTCATGGCGAGCCAGCAGCGACAGCCAGTCGGCCGCCAGGGTGGCGTCGTCATCCCGGGATTCGGCCAGCCCCAGCCGCGCGCGCATCCGCCGCGCATAGGCCGCCTCCAGCGCCGGCTCGAAGTCATCGAGCCGGTCACGCAGGCGCCCGGCATCGACCAGCGGCGTCAGCGACTGGGCCAGCACCATCAGGTTCCACAGTGCCACCCCCGGCTGGCGATCGTAGGCATAACGCCCCTCGGCGTCGGTGTGATTGGGCGTCCAGCCGGGCTTGAAGCGCTCCTGGAAGGCATAGGGCCCATAGTCCAGGGTCAGGCCGAGCAGCGACATGTTGTCGGTGTTCATCACCCCGTGCACGAAGCCGTAGGCCTGCCAGGCGGCGATCGTCTCGGCGGTGCGTGCGATGACATCGGCGAACAGCGCCTCGATCGGGTTCTCGGCCTCGGCCAGCGCCGGGCGATGGCGCTCGATCACCTGCTGCAGCAGCCGGCGCATGCCCTCGACATCCCGCTGCTGGTAGAGCCATTCGACATGCCCGAAGCGGGCATGGCTGGGCGCCAGGCGCAGCAGAGTGGCGCCCGGCTCGACCCGCTCGCGCATCACTCGCTCGCCGTTGACCGCCACGGCCAGCGCGGTGGTGGTGGGAATGCCCAGCGCCTGCATCGCCTCGCCGGCCAGATACTCGCGGATCGACGAGCGCAGCACCGCCCGCCCGTCGCCGAAGCGCGAGAACGGCGTCTGTCCGGCCCCCTTGAGGTGCAGGTCGACCGGCCCCTGCCGGGTCATCGCCTCGCCCAGCAGCAGCCCGCGCCCGTCGCCCAGCGCCGGATTGTAGGTACCGAACTGGTGGCCGGTGTACTTCTGGGCGATCGGGCGCATGCCCGGCAGCAGCTCGCGCCCGGCCATCAGGGCGGCCAGGCGCTGCGGCTCGATCGACGCCGGCTCGAGATCGAGCTGGGCGGCCCCCAGCGGGCTGAGGTCGAGCACATGGGTGTCGCGCCAGGCGGTGGGCGCCACCTCGCGGTAGAACGCCTCGGGCAGGCGCGCCCAGCTATTGTCGAAGCGCAGGTCATCAAGGCTCATGGCTGTCACCTCGGTCGGCGAGCATTCACATCCACTCTAATCATCGGACCCGGGCGGGTAAAACCGGCGAGGGCACCGAAAACGACGAACCCGCCCGCCGTGACCGGCGAGCGGGTTTCGGGTGCGGCGTTTCGTGATCGTCAGGCGGTCAACAGGCTGTTGAGGCGCTTGACGTAGGCCGCCGGGTCATCGAGGTGGCCGCCCTCGGCGATGATCGCCTGATCCAGCAGGATGTGCGCCAGGTCGGCGAAACCCTCGCCCTCGGTACCTTCCAGTCGGCTGACCAGCGAGTGCTCGGGGTTGAGCTCGAGGATCGGCTTGACCTCGGGCATCGGCTGGCCGGCGGCCTCCATGATGCGGCGCATCTGGAAGCCCATCTCATGCTCGGAGAGCACCACGCAGGCCGGCGAATCGGTCAGGCGATGGGTCACGCGGACCTCCTGGACGCTGTCGCCCAGCGCCTCCTTGACACGCTTGACCAGCTCCTCCTTGGCCTTGGCGGTTTCCTCCTGGGCCTGCTTCTCCTCCTCGCCCTCGATCTCGCCGAGGTCCAGATCGCCCTTGGCGACATCGGCGAAGGCCTTGCCGTCGTACTCGGTGAGGTGGCTCATCAGCCACTCGTCGATGCGGTCGTGGAGCAGCAGCACCTCGACGCCCTTCTTGCGGAAGATCTCCAGGTGCGGGCTGTTCTTGGCCGCGTTGAAGCCATCGGCGACGATGTAGTAGATCTTCTGCTGGCCTTCCTTCATGCGCGACACATAGTCGGCCAGCGACTGGTCCTGCACCGCGGTGTCGGTGTGCGTGGTCGAGAAGCGCAGCAGCTCGCTGATCTTGTCGCGGTTGGCGAAGTCCTCCGCCGGGCCTTCCTTGAGCACGCTGCCGAAGGTGTTCCAGAACGTCTGGTAGGCATCCTTGTCCTTGGCCAGCTTCTTGAGCATGTCCAGCGCACGCTTGGTCAGCGCCGACTTCATCTTGTCGACCTGCGGGTCCTTCTGCAGCAACTCGCGCGAGACGTTGAGCGACAGGTCCTTGGTGTCGACGATGCCCTTGACGAAACGCAGGTACAGCGGCAGGAACTGCTCGGCGTCATCCATGATGAACACCCGCTGCACGTAGAGGCGCACACCGCGGGCGCCGTCACGTTCGTAGAGGTCGAACGGCGCGCGTTCGGGCACGTAGAGCAGGCTGGTGTACTCGAGCTTGCCCTCGACCTTGTTGTGGCTCCAGGTCAGCGGATCGCTGAAGTCGTGGGCGATGTGCTTGTAGAAGGCCTTGTATTCGTCGTCGCTGACCTCGCTCTTGGGCCGCACCCACAGCGCCTGGGCCTCGTTGACGGTCTCCCAGGTGGTGACCTCGCTGCCCTCGATCTCGTTGCCGTCGTCGTCCTTGGCGGTCTCGGTCCTGGGCATGCGCACCGGCACGTCGATGTGGTCCGAGTACTTGCGCACCAGGTTGCGCAGCCGGAAGTCGTCGGCGAATTCTCCGGCATCCTCCTTGAGGTGCAGAACGATCTCGGTGCCGCGCTCGGGCTTGTCGATATCGGCGACGGTGAACTCGCCCTCGCCCTTCGAACGCCATTCGACGCCGCCATCGCTGCCGGCACGCCGCGTGCGCACGGTGACCTCGTCGGCGACGATGAAGGCGGAATAGAAGCCCACCCCGAACTGGCCGATCAGCTTGGCATCCTTCTGCTGCTCGCCGGAGAGCTGCTTGAGGAACTCGGCGGTGCCGCTCTTGGCGATGGTGCCGAGATTGGCGACGACATCGTCGCGGGTCATGCCGATGCCGTTGTCGCGCACCGTCACCGTCTTGTTGTCGGCGTCGTGCTCGATCTCGATGCGCAGGTCGCTGTCGCCCTCGTAGAGCGCGTCGTTGTTCAGCGCCGCATAGCGCAGCTTGTCCGTGGCGTCGGCCGCGTTGGAAATCAGCTCGCGCAGGAAGATCTCCCGGTTGGAATACAGGGAGTGGATCATCAGATGGAGCAGCTGCTTGACTTCGGTCTGGAAGCCGAGCGTTTCTTCATGGGTGGCGGTGGTCATGGATTCAGGCCCCTCATGGTGTGTAGAACGTGACACCGCCGATATGGGGCTAGTCCGAGCGTTTTCAAGCACCTGAATCAAAACCACGAGCTACTGGCCTGACCGGTGGACGCCGACGAACCGAGTCCGTGCCGTTCAGCGCGCCGCGGGCGGCCCCTCTCCCTTCCAGCGCCGGTAATCGGCCAGCGCCGCGTCGACACGGGTCAGCAGCCAGCCGACGATCACCATGTCGTCGACCAGACCGATCACCAGCAGCACGTCGGGAATCAGGTCCAGCGGCGAGATCAGATAGGCCGCCGCCAGTGCCATCCAGCCGAACGCCGGCCAGGGCACCGGGCGATAGCGGCCGCTCAGCACATCCGCGCACATCGGCACGAACAGGCGCATGGCCCGGGCGATGGCCGTCAGGGCCCGGCGGCGCTTCTTGAGGGTGGCGGCGAGGCCGCCGGCCTTGAAAAGGGCCATGATCGCTCCTGTCGTAACCCGACGACACTACTCAAGGCCGTCGCTATGGGCGAGGATGAGACAGATCGCAACCGATAGGCAAGCCCGAGGAGGAGCCGGCGATGCCCCTTCGAATCCCCCGTCATGGACTCGCGCTGCTCAGTGCCCTGCTGCTCAGCCTGCCGGCCGTGGCCGACGAGGCCGGTGACCAGGCCCTGCGCGAGGCACTGGACGCCGCCCGCGCCCACCAGTGGAGCCGCATCGACGACACGGCCATCGACCACCATGTGCTGGCCGGCTACATCGCGTATCACCGCCTGCGCGACCGGCTGCCCGACGTGCCGCCGGCCGAGGTCAAGGCCTTCATCGACCGGCACACCGATTCGCCGCTGTCGAGCTGGCTGCGCGGCGTCGCCGAAGTCGCCTACGGCAAGGCCGGCCGTCTCGACGACCTGCTGGCGGTGAGCGATGGCGAGCCGCGCGGGGTGATTCGTCGCTGCTACTACTACACGGCGCTGCTCGACAAGGCACCGGGCAGGGCGGCCGAGGGCGGGCGAAAACTGTGGCTGACCGGCCACTCCCAGCCCGGCGAGTGCGACACCCTGTTCGACACCCTGCGCCAGCGCGGCGAGATCGCCGGCCCCCAGATCTGGCAGCGCCTGCTGCTGGCCTGGGAGAATGGCGAGACCGGGCTCATGCACTACCTCGACGGCCTGCTGCCTGCCGGCTGGGGCGATGCCAAAAGCGCGCTGGCGCGGCTGCGCAAGGATTACGCGGCGATTACCCGGGTACCGCGCGACGTGGGGCCGAAGGGTGCCAGTGGCCCGCTGTTCGCCGCCGCCATGCACCAGTTCACGCGGGCCGACACCGAGGCGGCGCTGGAAGCCTGGCGCAAGATCGCCCCGCACCTGGACCTCGATGCCCGGCAGCGCCAGACGATCGAGCGCGACCTGGCCTTCTACTCGATGGTCCGCGAGGTCGACAACAATCGCGGCTGGGTCGACCAGGTCCTGCCCGAGCTCGGCGACAGCGACCTGCTGGAACTGCGGGTGCGCCGGGCACTGGCCGACCGTGACTGGCAGGGGGTCATCGACTGGGTCCATGCCATGCCCGACGACCCGCGTCAGGATGCCCGCTGGCAGTACTGGCTGGGCCGCGCCCTGGCCGAGCTCGGCGATGCGAAGACCGCCCGCAAGGCCTACGCCGCCGCGGCCGGGCAGCGCAGCTTCTACGGCTTCGCCGCCGCCGATCGGCTCGGCCAGCCCTACGACCTCAACCTGCAGCGGGCAACGTTCAACGAGGCCTATCGTCGGCAGGTCGCCGACTGGCCGGTCATCCGGCGTGTCGAGGCGCTGATGCGCATCGGCGAGCCGGGGCTGGCGCGCAGCGAATGGTATTTCGCCGCACGCCGCGCCGACACCGACAGGGCCAACGCCATGGCCGACTACGCCATGCAGCAGGGCTGGTACGCCCTGGCGGTGCAGACCACCATCCTCGCCCGTGAATGGGATGCGCTGGCCTGGCGCTTTCCGCTGGCCTACCGCGACGCCTTCCAGCACTGGGGGCAGCGCCTCGACGTCGACCCCTATCTGCTGATGGGCATCGCCCGCCGCGAGAGCGCCTTCAACCCGCAGGCGCAGTCGGCGGTCGGCGCACGCGGCCTGATGCAGCTGATGCCCGCCACCGCACGCCACGTCAGTGCGCGCGAAGAGCTGGACGCCCCGGATGCCGGGGAGCTGTTCGATCCGGCGGTCAACATCCGCCTGGGCAGCCACTACGTGCGCGAGATGCTGGACCGCTACCGCGGCAACCGGCTGGCCGCCGTGGCCGCCTACAATGCCGGGCCCAGCCGGGTCGACCGCTGGCTGCGCGACGCCCCGCAGGACTTCGACCTGTTCGTCGAGAGTATTCCCTATCACGAGACCCGCGCCTATGTGCAGGCGGTGCTCACCTACCGGGTGATCTTCGCCAGCCTCGCCCGGGGGGGCGACACCAGCCAGGTCGCGCTGCTGGCCGACGGCGAGCGCCAGTCACGCTACGATGCCTCGCTGCTCGCCAGCAACTGAGCCTCTCCAGGCGCCTTGCCCAAAAACAACGGGGGCGGCCTTCCGGCCGCCCCCGTGTATTTCGTGCGTCGGCTGTCAGTAGCCGACCTGACGATAACGCTGTGCCTTGCGGCTCGACTGCGGCCGCCGGCGTCCATAGCTGCCATTGGCGACCTTGCCGCGCCGTGAGCGGATATCTCCCTTGGCCATCTGTCACCTCCTGTTGCAGGAATGTATCAATGCGGCTGTGACGTCCGACAGTGTGGGAAACACACGGCGCCGCGGTCAAGCCGACCGCGGCCGGGCTCAGGCCCGCGAGCGGCGGCGCACCGGCGCGTCATCGTCATGACGCCGGCGTGACGCCCGCTCCGGGGCGCCGTTGTCCTCGGCGATCTCCAGCGCCCGGCCGGCGACCCGCGCCCGGGCCATCTTGGCCAGGATCGAGGTCGGCAGGGAGCTGGGCAGCTCGACCACGGAGAAGGCGTTGCGAATATCGATGCGGCCGATGCGGCCCCCTTCGATACCGCCCTCGTTGGCCAGTGCCCCCACCAGCTGGCCGGGCTTGATGCCGTCACGATGGCCCACGGCGACCCGGTAGCGGGTCATGCCTTCCGAAGGCGTGCGCTCGCGGCGACGCGGCGGCTTGCCGTCGCGACCGCCGTCACGGGCTGCGCCCGGCTTGGGCAGGCGGCCGACCGGCGCCTCGTCGGCACGGGCCAGGCTGGCGAAGGCACAGGCCAGCTCCAGCGGGTCGTGGCCTTCCGCGGCCAGCCGCTCGACCAGGCTGCGCTGCTCGCCGGTATCGCCGCTCAGCGTGCCCAGCACCCGCTCGCGGAAGCGTTCGTCGCGATGGGCACGGATCGTGGCCTCGTCGGGAAGCTCGGTCTCGGTCATCGCCTGACCGGTGGCCTGCTCCAGCCAGCGCACCTTGCGGGTCTCGCGGAAGCCGGCGAAGGTCACCGCAATACCGGAACGTCCGGCCCGGCCGGTACGCCCGATGCGATGGGTGTAGGCCTCGCTGTCCTGCGGCAGGTCATAGTTGAACACGTGGGTGATGCGCGGCACGTCGAGGCCGCGCGCCGCCACGTCGGTGGCCACCAGCACATCGACCTTGCCCTTCTTGAGACGGGCCACGGTGCGCTCGCGCAGGCTCTGGTCCAGATCGCCGGACAGCGCCGCGGCGTTGAAACCACGCGCGGTCAGCTGGTCCACCACCGTGGTGCAGGCCGCACGGGTCCGCACGAAGACGATGGCGGCATCCACCGGCTCGACCTCGAGCAGACGCGACAGGGCCTCGATCTTGCCGGCGCCATCGATGCGCACCAGACGCTGCTCGATGTTCTCGCCGGTGGTGACCCGTGATTCGATGGCCACCTTGACCGGGTCGACCAGGTAGCGGTTGACGATGCGCTCGATCTCCGCCGGCAGCGTGGCCGAGAAGAACACCCGCTGGGCGGTGGTCGGGGTATCGGCGACCACGCGCTTGACGTCATCGATGAAACCCATGCGCAGCATCTCGTCGGCCTCGTCGAGCACCAGCGCACTGAGGCCGTTGAGCTTGAGGCTGCCGCGATCGAGGTGGTCGATCACGCGGCCCGGCGTACCCACCACCACATGCGCGCCGCGCTTGAGGGCGCCGAGCTGCTCGCGGTAATCCTGGCCGCCGCACAGGCTGGCGACCTCCAGACCCGGGAGGTTCTGGCCGTACTTGCCGAACGAGACCGCCACCTGCTGGGCGAGCTCACGGGTCGGTGCCAGCACCAGCACCTGCGGCTCGCGGCGCGACAGGTCGAGGCGCGAGAGCAGCGGCAGGGCAAAGGCCGCCGTCTTGCCGGTACCGGTCTGGGCCTGGCCCAGCATGTCACGGCCTTCCATCAGGGCCGGGATGGTCTGTGCCTGAATCGGCGAGGGGGTTTCGTAGCCCAGGGTTTCCAGCGCGGAGAGAACGGCGGGCACGAGTGCCAGGTCGCCGAAACTCGGCGAGGCAACGGAAGTCAGGGTCATATCACACCTTGCATGGCCGGCATGTCGGCCGGCAGAAAATGTCGTGGTGCCCTGCCCTTCTCATTGCCATGACGGGATGGCGGCATGTGACACGGCACCAGGTCGCTCTGCCGCAGCTTGCGCGCCGCGGCTCACTCCTGCTCCTGCTCGACCGTCGCTCGACGGCACGAACAGTGTGGCGACCTCTTCACGCCGGCCGGTTCATCGGCGCCGGCAATCCATCAATCAAGGCTCCCGGGCGCGGTGCATCGGCATGTCGCACGACAGGGCGCCCGGTGCTGGAGTCACGTCATCGTCCGCCGCACGGGCAGGACAAATCACCGGGATGGAGGGGTCAACACAGGCGAGGAAGCGCCATGCTACCATCGTCGCGGGCATATTGCCTACGTCTTTTTAACGGCCCGCCTTGCCGCGGGCCCAAACTGGAGCCTGCCATGCCCTCCCTGTGGGTCGATGCCGATGCCTGCCCGCGCGCCGCGCGCGACATCGTGATCCGTGCCGCCGAACGTACCCGAACCCCCGCCTGGCTGGTGGCCAATCATGCCCTGCCGCTGCCGCCCTCGCGCTGGGCCAAGGGGCTCTCGGTGGCCAGCGGCCTGGACGCCGCCGACGACGAGATCGTGCGGCGTCTCGTGCCCGGCGATCTGCTGATCACCTCGGACCTGCCGCTGGCCATGGAGGCGCTCGACAAGGGCGCCGCGGTGATGACTTCCCGGGGCGAGCCGCTGACCGCGGACAACATCCGCTCGCGGGTGCAGATGCGCGACTTCATGGAGACCCTGCGCGCCAGCGGCGAGCACACCGGCGGCCCCAAGGGCTACTCGGACGCCGATCGCCGCGAATTCGCCAACGCCCTGGACCGCTGGCTGGCCAGGCATCGCTGACCTCGCCCCGGGGGGCGAGGCGGCCGCATGCATACGGCCGCCGGCATACCGCGGCTCAGACCAGCTGCTTGCGCTGGCGACGCGCCTCGCGCCGATCGCGCAATACGGCGCGGCAGATCACGATCAGCACGCCCAGCGTCAGGGCCGGCCAGATCAGTACGTAGAGAGTGAAGAAGGTGGTCATGGTCGAACTCCGGTTGGCGGGCGCCGGTTCACCGGCGCCCGGTCTGCAGGGATGAGGATCAGCGCGGCGTGGCGAGAGAGGCCGGCGCCGGGTCGCGGGCCGGCTCGACCGGCTCGGCGGCGGGATGGTGGTCGCTGTAGTCGCCGACCCGCTCGCGGATGCTGTCGAAGTCGAAGCGCTCGCGGCTGGCCAGGCTCATCACCACGCACACCAGGGTGCTGGTGCCATAGGCGGTCAGCGAGGCCAGCAGCACGGTGTAGTCGCGCAGGAAGCCGGTGGCGAACACCAGCATCGCCACGAGCGCCAGCGCGCCGGCCAGGAAACCGGCCACCCGGCCGAGGAAGCCGAACGCCATCAGGCCGATGATCACGCCGCCGCCGATGCTGGCCAGCACCTCGAAGCCCAGGCCGACCAGCCCGGTCAGGGGCAGCCACTCGAAGCGCGCCACGCAGAACAGCAGCATCGCGACGATCACCGAGGTGGTGAAGGCGGCATTGGTGACCCGGCTCCAGAAGCAGCTGGCGATGACCGGGAAGACGATGGCCCCCCACAGGGCGCCGACGAACACCAGCATCACCAGGATATCCAGCGAGAAGCTGGCGAAGACGATGCCGATCACGGTGGCGACGATCATGGTCAGACGCCCCACCAGCAGCATGCGCCGGGGATCGGCCTTGCCCCGGGCGATGTTCTTGCCGTAGACGTCGGCCATCATGATCGCCGACAGCGCCGAGAGGTCGGAGTCGGCGGTGGACGACAGCGAGCCGATCACCAGGATGAAGAACAGCGCGATGAACAGCGGCGGCAGATAGCCCGAGACCATCTGCGGAATCAGGTTGTTCATGTCGCCGTTGAGCGGCTCGATGCCCAGCGTCAGCGCCATCAGCCCGATCATGCCCAGGCCGATGACGATGGCCCCGTAGCCGACGGTGGCGGTCAGGAAGGTCGGCTTGATGTGGTCTTCGTTGACCGCGAACAGCCGCTGGGAAATGGTCTGGTTGCCGATCGCATAGGCCAGCACGGCGACGAAGAACGGCGCGCCCTGATTGAGGATGGCGTCGACCGAGAAGAAGTCGGCCTGCTCCGGCGTGAGATTACCGAGACCCGCCACCAGTTCGCTCGGCCCGCCCATGGCGAAGAAGACCGCCGGAATGATCACCACGGCGATGGCCATCATCGCCACCAGCTGGGCGAAGTCGGTCAGCACCGAGGCGCGGAAGCCCGACCACAGGGTATAGAGCAGCACGCCGACGCCGGCGATGATCACCCCGGCCTGGAAGGAGAGTGGCGAGAGCACCGACACCAGGGCGCCGGAGGCGGTGAAGTTCACCATCAGGCTGATGATGCTGCCGAGCAGGTTGGACAGCGCCAGGATCAACTGGCTGGACGCGCCGTGGCGGGCATGGATCAGCTCGCCCAGGGTATGTGCATTGGGGGCGAGCTTGCGGAAACGGCGGCCGAAGGGGTAGATGAACAGGATCATCAGCGCCCCCCACAGCCCGTAGTGGATGGGCCCCGAGACGCCGTAGGTGTAGCCGGAGGTGGCGGCGGCATAGAAGGAAGCCGCCCAGATCCAGGTGGCGGTCATGCTGGCCGCGCCGATGCCGAAGCCGACGCGGTGATTGGAGACCATGAAGGCGTCGGCATCTTCCTCTTTCTTGCGAATGCCGAGCGTCATCAGGTAGGTGCCGCCATAGAAGGCGAGCATCAACAGGATCACTGTCAGGGTCGAGAATTGATGGAGTGATGCGTTGCTCAAGGGCAGTCCCTCGGTGGATTGGCAGGAGGCGGCCGCGCACACCGACGGAGGTCGACATGCCCGGAACGCGGTGATATCGCCGTGATCGCCCGGATGACACGCGCGACGCGCTGCCCTCGGTCGCGCCTGAAACGCGCGCCTTGAAGGCAGGGCGAGCCTGTCGTGTCAGCCGTGGCGGCGGCAGGAGGCGGGAAGCGTCGTCGCGGCGACGCTAGCCCCGGAAGGGCCGGAGAGGTGGTGGCGGGCGACGCGGCATGCAGCGGCCCTGGTCGGTGTAATGGGGCGACATGGATTCCTCATCTATCGATGACGTCGGCATCGGACGGTCGAAAGTCCCGGTGATCCAGTCATCGTCGTGGCGAGACCAGCCGCTCCCGTTGCGGGAGCGGTATCGGGCCGGGGCAGCACGGCACCCGACCCGAGGGCAGGCATACTATTACCCTGCAAACAAAATGTCCAATCGACGCCAATCGCGTCGGCTTCTGCGGCGACCTGTCGGTGCAGGCCGGCGCCGATGCCGCCCCGAGGCTACTTGCGCCGGACGCCGCGCCCGGGCAGCCGCTCGCGATCGTGGGGCCGGTCGAGCTCGAGCAGCGGCCCCCGGGGGACGATCCGGGTAGAATTGATGGTGTCGTGGCTGTAGTAGTAGTGGCGCTTGATGTGGTCCAGGTTCACCGTCTCGGCGACGCCCGGCCATTGATACAGCTCGCGCAGGTAGTTCGCCAGGTTCGGATAGTCCTCGATGCGCCGCAGGTTGCACTTGAAGTGGCCGTGATAGACCGCGTCGAAGCGAATCAGGGTGGTGAACAGGCGGATGTCGGCCTCGGTCAGCCACTCCCCGGCCAGGTAGCGCTGTTCGCCGAGCCGGGACTCCATGCGATCCAGGGCCTCGAACAACGCCGTGACGTGCTTCTCGTAGACGGCCTGCTCGGTGGCGAACCCGGACTTGTAGACGCCGTTGTTGATGTGATCGTAGACGTCGGCGTTGACGGCGTCGATGGTTTCGCGCAGGTCCGCCGGGTAGAAGTCCAGCCGATTGCCGGTGAGATGATCGAAGGCATCGTTGAAGATCCGCACCAGATCGGCGGACTCGTTGTTGACGATGCGCCCCTCGCGCTTGTCCCACAACGCCGGCACCGTGACCCGGCCGGTGTAGTGCGGATCGGTCAGGGTATACAGCTGGTGATGGTAATCGACGCCGTTGACCGCGTCGCCGCTCGAGCCCTCGCGGGTGTCGTAGGTCCAGCCGTTGCCGAGCATCAGGGGGCTGGTGTGCGACACGCCGATCAGGGGCTCGAGCTGCTTGAGCTTGCGCAGGATCAGGGCGCGATGCGCCCAGGGGCAAGCCAGGGAGACATAGAGGTGAAAGCGGTCTTCGTCGGCCTCGAGGCCGGGCTGCCCCTCGGGGCCCGGGCTGCCGTCGCGGGTGACCCAGTTGCGCAGCTGGGCGGATTCGCGCACGAACTCACCGCCGTGCGACTTGGTGTCGTACCACTGGTCGTGCCAGCGTCCGTCGATCAATAGGCCCATGCTTTCGGTTCCTCGGTTGACGCATGTCTTCGCGATTCAGGATAAGTCGATTGCATCGACGCTGCTGCGCATTATTTGGGCCTATGCATTCGACGCATTCGAATCACTGCACGCTGTCACGGCCTCATGCAGCGCCCTTGCCATCGCATGCGTCGCCGGCCCGGCGCGGTCGCGATCCTGAAAGATCAGGTGCACCGGCACCTCGCGCACGCCACCGACTTCCAGCGGCAACGGCACCAGGCGCCCGGCCTCGAGCGCGCCGCGGATGCGTGTCTCGGGAAGCCAGGCGAAGCCCAGTCCCCGCTCCAGCATGTCCAGCGACGTGGCCAGGTGACTGACCGTCCAGCGCTGCTCGGCCTTCAGCCACCCGGCATCCATCGACTGGCGCAACGCCGAATCGCGCACCACCAGTTGCCGATGCTGCGCCAGGTCGCGCAGATCCAGCCTGCGCCCGAGGCGATGCAGGGGATGCGAGGGATGGGCCACGGCGATGAAGCGCAGCGTCGCCAGCGCCTCGCCCAGGAAGCCCTGTGCGGCCAGCCCCGAGACCACCAGGTCGGCGCGCCGATCGTAGAGCATCTCCACCCCGCCGTTGAGCACCGTCTCGTGCAGCTGGACCCGCACGTGGGGGTACTCGCCGGAGAACTGCTGCAGGGCCTCGGCCAGCGCATCGGGCGGAAAGACCTGATCGACGGCCAGTGAGACTTCCGCTTCCAGCCCGGTCGCCAGGCTCGCCGCCACATCCTCGATTGCCGCAGCACTCTCGATCAGCTGCCGGGCGCGGCGCAGCAACATATCGCCGGCCTCGGTGAGGCGGACATGACGCCCTGCCGGTTCGAGCAGCGCCACTCCCAGTTGGGTCTCCAGCTTGTGCACGGCGTGATTGAGCGTCGACGGACTCTTGTGAATGACCTCGGCGGCGCGAGCGAAGCCCCCATGATCGACGACCGCCGCCAGCATCTGCCATTGGGCCAGGGTGACGCGTGACATTTCGTTTTCCTCGAATGGTATCGGCAAAACTATGCGCTTAACCTTCGAAAAAATCGTCCTAGAATCGAAAGGAGTCAAGCAACGACCTGTTCAGGAGTTCCCGATGATCGCTCGCACTATCGACCGCCTCGTCGCTAGCCACCCCAGCCAGGACGGCGACGGCGTCAAGATCTCGCGCATCCATGACTTCGGTGGCGGGCTCGATCCCTTCCTGATGCTCGACGAACTGGGGTCGGACCAGCCGGATGACTATATCGGCGGCTTTCCGCCTCATCCACATCGCGGGCTGCAGACACTGACTTACGTGGTACACGGCGGCCTGACCCATGAGGACCACCTCGGCCACCGCAGCACCATCGGCACCGGCGACGCCCAGTGGATGCACACCGGCCGCGGCATCATTCACTCGGAAATGCCGCTGACCGACAGCCACGGCCTGCACGCCTTCCAGCTGTGGATCAACCTGCCGGCCCGGGACAAGCTCAGCCCGCCCACCTACCGTGACGTGCGCCACGCCGACATGCCGCGCCTCGACGCCGAAGGCATCACGCTGGCGGCGCTGGGCGGCACCTGGCGGGTCGCCGGACATGCCCCGCTCGCGGGGCCGCTCGACACCCTGGCGGGTGACGCCGGCGTCGCCCATTTGACACTGACCCCGGGGGCAACGGTCACGCTCGAGACCGATGCCCCGACGCTGCTGGTGTATGTCTTCTCGGGGGCCGTGGATGTGGCGGGGAAGACCATCGGCGCTCGCCAGCTGGCCCGCCTGGGCACCGGCGACACCCTGACCCTGGACAGCGACACCGACAGCCAGGCCCTGCTGCTGAGCGGCCGCCCCCATGGCGAGCCCATCGCTCACTACGGCCCCTTCGTGATGAACACCCATGAAGAACTCGACCAGGCCCTGCGCGACTACCGGGATGGCACCTTCGCGTCACCCACGGTCTGAGCCGCTTTCCACTCGCGTGCAGACACCCTACAGTGACGGTCATGATGCGTAACTCAGGGGCGCGGGAAGACACTGGACGTAAGCATGAGTAACATCATGTAGGCGTTAATACTGAGTTTAATAGCCTGTACACCCATACAGGCTAGGCAGCTGGTATGGCATGGGGTAAGGTGCTTTCGGTTTATATTCACCGACATGCACCCAGGCTCCTGTTTATGTTGCGGATACTCAATTCGCTGCCCCGCACGCACAAGTTGCTGTTGTTGCCCGTTGCCACCATGGTCACCGTGCTGGGCGCGCACAAGATTCTTGCCGCACTCGACGACAGCGCACCGTCGGTCGCAGCGGACGGTGTCGCGCTTTCCCTCGACACTGCCCCGTCGACGTCCATCGAGACAGCGTCGATCGATGCCTCCCATCCCCTGAGCGATGCCATTCACGCGGCGTCATCGGCCATCGGCAAGGAGATCCCCCTTTCCGAGCTCGCGCCCCAGGGCATCGTCGACATCGACTTCATCAGCCAGGCCCATGCCGACACGGCGAGCGCCCTGCCCCCGACGCTGGAGGTCGAGCCGGCCATGGCGGTCGCCCGGCCCGCAGCCGATGCCTTGCCACAGGTGGCCGACGGCGCCGTCCTCGCCTCACTGCAGCTCAGCGGTGCCGATCGGCCGACGGATGGCGGCGATCAGGACGTGTTCTCCACCGATCCGCTGGTGCTGGACGACGGCGACGTGGACCTTTCCAACGAACTGGCCGCCAAGGAAGTCTTCGTCCCGCAGTGGGAAACCTATACCGTGCAGCCCGGCGACACCTTCGCGGTGATGGCCGAGCGCACCTTCGGCCTGGGGTATCGCGAGGTGCTGGGCCTGCTCGATACCCTGCCCGACAAGACAGTACTCACCCGCTGGCGCGTGGGCGACAACATCGACTTCAAGCTCGACCAGGACGGCCACCTGCTCGCCCTGCGCGTGATGAAGGATGCGCGCAGCGGTTATCTGATCAAGCGCGAGGCGCCCGATGCCACCTTCGCCGTGTCCGACATCCAGAAGGCCACGGAAGCCACCCAGCGGCTGTTCGCCGGCACCGTCAACGGCAGCTTCGCCGGCTCGGCGGCCGCCACCGGCCTCTCCAGCGGCGACGTGGCCGAGCTCACCAACCTGCTGGCGAAGAAGATCAACTTCCGTCGCGACACCCGGCGCGGCGATCACTTCCAGGTGCTGGTCGAGTCCGACATGATCGACGGCAAGGCCATGGAATCACGGATTCTCGCCGCCCACTATGAAGGCCGGCGCACCGACCTGACAGTGGTGCGCAACGACAAGGACGACCGTTTCTACACGCCGGACGGCCACAGCCTCGACCCGGCCTTCGACCGCTACCCCTTCAACGGGCATTACCGGATCAGCTCCTCCTTCAACCTGCGTCGCGTCAACCCGGTGACCAAGCGCGTCTCGCCCCATTACGGCACCGACTTCGCCATGCCCCGGGGCACCCCCGTCCGCGCCCCCGCCGACGGCCGCGTGGTCAAGGCCGCCTACCAGCGCGGCGGCGCCGGGAACTACCTGGTGATTCGCCAAGACAACGGCTACAAGACCCGCTACATGCATCTGTCCAAGACGCTGGTCAAGGAAGGCGACCGGGTGAAGATGGGCCAGCGCATCGCCCTGTCGGGCAACACGGGGCGCAGCACCGGCCCTCACCTGCACTACGAGATCATCGTCAACAACCGGCCGGTCGACGCCATGCGCGTCAAGCTGCCGGAAAGCAGGAACCTCTCCGGCAAGGCCCTGGCCGCCTTCAAGCAACAGGCCGGCCCGCTGCTGGCCAAGCTCGAGGACGACAGCAACACCCAGATCGCCAAGCTGGACCCCGACACGCTCACGTCCGACGGCACCTGAGCCGATTGACCGCATGTCGCCCTCACGACCCCGCCTCGGCGGGGTCGTGTCGTCTGGCCCGGGGCATTTGCCCTTTCCCGTCGCCAGGATTGTACCCGGCCGGCGGGAGCGCGCTAGGATAGCCGTTCATTCCACTCTCTGGAGGTTCGGCATGGCCATTTCCATCGGCGACACGCTGCCCGACATCACCCTCAAGACCAACGGCGCCAACGGTCCCGAGGACCTCTCGACCGGCGAACTCTTCGCCGGCAAGCGCGTCGTGCTGTTTGCCGTGCCCGGCGCCTTCACGCCGGGCTGCTCCAACACCCACATGCCCGGCTTCGTGATCAAGGCCGACGACATCTTCGCCAGGGGTGTCGACACCATCGCCTGCCTGGCGGTCAACGATGCCTTCGTCATGGATGCCTGGCAGAAGGACCAGAACGCCGAGCGCATCACCATGCTGGCCGACGGCAATGCCGAGTTCACCCGCGCCGTGGGACTGGAACTGGATGCCACCGGCGGCGGCATGGGCATTCGCAGCAAGCGCTTCGCCCTGATCGCCAATGACGGGGTCGTCGAGTACCTGGGCATCGACACCAAGGGCGTCGACCAGAGCAGCGCCGAAACGATCCTGAGCAAGCTCTGAGCCACAGCCCGCCATCGCCCGACCCCGCTCGGGGCCGGGCGGTCCCCCGGCTGAGCAAGCCCGAGGCGACCATGACACGCCTCCCCCGCCGCCAACCCGGTGGCGCTCTCGCCTCCCTGCTGGACAACACAGGCCGTGCACTACACTGGTTGTAGGATCGGTAGCCACCGGGAGGGTGCAGGGAGATGAAGGATTATCTGCAGAAACATACCAACCCCCCTGTCTTCTTCGTCTCGGCGTTCATCGTGCTGGCCTTCGTGATCTGGGGCATCGTCGCTCCGGCACAGCTGGGCGCGATTGCCAGCGACATCAACACCTGGATCGCCCAGACCTTCGGCTGGTGGTACATGCTGGTGGTAACGCTGTTCCTGATCTTCGTGCTGGTGCTGATGTTCAGCCGCTGGGGGCATGTCAAGCTCGGCCCGGACGACAGCGAGCCCGAATGGAGCACCTGGTCGTGGTTCTCCATGCTGTTCACCGCGGGCATGGGCATCGGCCTGGTCTTCTACGGCGTCGCCGAGCCGATCTTTCACTTCAACAGCCCGCCGGTCGGCGAAGGCGGAACCGGCCAGGCCGCGCTCAAGGCGATGGGCATCACGCTCTTCCACTGGGGCCTGCACCCCTGGGCGGTATACATCGTCATCGGCCTGTCGCTGGGCTACTTCTGCTATCGCAGGGACCTGCCGATGCGCCCGGCCTCGGCACTCTACCCGCTGATCGGCAAGGGCATCTATGGCCCCGTCGGTCACGCGATCGACATCCTCGCCGTGTTCGGCACCCTGTTCGGGCTGGCGACCTCCCTGGGGCTGGGGGCGACACAGATCAACGCCGGCCTCAACGAGGTCTTCGGCATCAGCATCGGCGCCACCTCGCAGGTGATCATCATCGGCGTGATCACCGCGGTGGCGGTGACCTCGGTGATGCTCGGCGTCGACGCCGGCATCCGCCGGCTATCGGTGATCAACCTCTACCTGGCGATCCTGCTGGCGGTGTTCGTGTTCGTCGTCGGGCCGACGACGTTCATCCTGGAATTCATGGTCAACAGCACCGGCTACTACGTCCAGCACCTGCCGGAGCGCAGCTTCGAGATGTATTCCTTCTCCCAGGCCGGGTCCGACTGGCTCAAGAGCTGGACGCTGTTCTACTGGGGCTGGTGGATCTCCTGGTCGCCGTTCGTGGGCATGTTCATCGCCCGCGTCTCGCGCGGCCGGACCATTCGCCAGTTCATCGCCGGCACCCTGCTGGCACCGGTGGGCGCCTCGATCGTCTGGTTCGCGATCTTCGGCGGCAGCGCCATCCGCATGATCCTCGACGACAGCAGCAATCCGCTGGCCAGCGCCGGGACCACGGACGCCATGTTCATCCTGCTCAACCAGCTGCCGATCCTGCCGATCCTCTCGACGCTCACCGCGCTGCTGGCGATCCTGGTCGTGGCGCTGTTCTTCGCCACCTCCTCGGACTCCGGCTCGCTGGTGGTGGACATGCTCACCAACGGCGGCGATCCACATCCCGTCTGGCAGCAGCGGCTGTTCTGGGCCGTACTCGAGGGCGTGGTCGCCGCCGTGTTGCTGGCCTCGGGCTGGGCCGCGTCGGGCGAGGCCTCCGCGGCCCTGCAGCCGCTGCAGACCGCGGCGGTGACCACGGGCCTGTCCTTTTCGCTCGTGATGATCTTCATGGCCTGGGGCCTGACCCGCGGGCTGATGCAGGAGCGCGTCCCCGGCCATCCGGGCCGCAAGGCGCGCTTCCCCTACCCGTCCCAGCCACCCCGTGAAGAGGAGATGCGAAAGGGGTCCCGGAGTACCGGCTCATCACGCGCCTGAGACAACCACCACAGCCATTGCGGCGGCGCTTCGGCGCCGCCGTTTTTCGGGCAAGCCCCCGCCCCGCTCCCGGGACGTGGCGCAAGCGCCTAATGTTCAACAGTTCTTGAACGAAAACGACCGGCAACCTCGACTACGCTGTAGAAGCGCCGGGTGATTCATGGCCAGGCGCTGCAGGACACCCGAGCCGACAACGAGCGACACAACAACGAGGTTGACCGATGAGACTTCTGGGACTCGAGACAAGAACACTGACCGCCGGACTGATCCTCTCGCTGGGCACCCTGGGTGCCGCGAGCAGCCAGGCCGCCGACACCTATACCGTCGGCGTGGAGGCCTCCTTCCCGCCCTGGGCCTACGTGGAGGGCGGCGAATACAAGGGGATCGCCATCGATGCCATGGAGAAGATCGCCGAGGATCAGGGGCTCGACATCGAGTTCAAGGACCTGCCCTTTCCCTCGCTGATTCCCGCCCTGTCCGCCGAGAAGATCGACATCCTCGCCACCGGCCTGACGGTGACCGAGCAGCGCGCCAAGGTCATCGACTTCACCGTCCCCTGGTGGGAAACCAACGACGTCATCGTGGTGCCCAAGGACTCGGACCTGAACGTCTTCACCGCCGTGTGCTGCGGCGCCACCGTCGGCGTCCAGGGGGGCTCCTCCCAGAAGGCGTGGATGGAAGACAACGTCACCAACTCCGATATCGACGTCAACCTCAAGAGCTACGACAGCTACGTCACCGCGATCACCGACATGCTCAACGGACGGATCTCGGCGGTCGACGTCGACGACACCTCGGCGCAGGAATACATCAATGAAGGCCGTCCGGTGAAGATCGCCGGCAAGATCTTCATCCGCGCGCCCCTGGCCCTGGCGGTCAGCAAGGGCGACCCCCAGGGGCTGCTCGCAAAACTCAACCAGGGCATCGTCAACCTGGCCAAGTCCGGGGAGTGGGCCACCATCGTGCACAACTACATCCCCGGCGTGACGGTCCCGTCCGTGCCCGGCAACATGCCCGAGTACGTCGACACCTACCGCAAGCCGGTAGCCGGCCTGCCCGAACTGGGCAACTGATCCCTGCCATTCCGTGCACACGGTCCGCACCGGTTGCCCCTGCGTGGGCAACCGGCCGGGCCGGGCTCTTCACTCGCGCATTCGATCAGGCAACGGCATGGACATCTACGACGTTCTTCTCCGCGACTTTCCCTTCCTGCTCAAGGGCCTGGGCGTGGCCCTGGTACTCCTGGCCGCGCTGCTGGCGCTGGGCTTCGTGATCGGACTGACGATCTGTCTGATCCAGCTCTACGGCCCGCGAACCCGCTTCGTGCAATGGCCCCTCAAGGTCTACGAACGCATCTTTCGCGGCGTGCCGATCATCATCATGCTGTTCATCTTCTACTACGGCCTGGCGGGCATCTTCGACATCTCGTCGTTCGCGGCCGCCATCCTGGCCCTGGGCTTTCGCTCCGGCGCCTACCAGTCGCAGATCTTCCGCAGCGCCTTCCAGTCGATTCCCGCCGGCCAGATGACCGCCGCCCGGGCCAGCGGCATGACCCTGACCCAGGCGATCCGCTGGATCCTGTTTCCCCAGGCGATCCGTTATGCCATCGGCCCCTGGACCAACGAGTTTTCCTCGGAGATCAAGGAAACCTCGCTGGCCTACGTGATCGGGGTCGTCGAGCTGACCCGGCAGGCCCACTACATCATCACCAGTACCCAGGGCAATGTGCTGACCGTGTTCGCGGTGGTGGCCCTGCTCTACTTCATCGTCAACAAGGCCGGCAATAGCGGGCTGTACTGGCTGGAAGCCAGACTCGCCGTCCCCGGCTTCGAAAAACGCCAATAACCGACAGGATTCCTTCATGGCTGACGTTCCCGTGCTGCGTGTCGACGACATCCACAAGCGCTACGGCGACAACGAAGTGCTCAAGGGCATCTCCCTGACCCTCGAACGCGGCGCGACCAAGGTGCTGATCGGCCCCTCGGGGTCCGGCAAGAGCACCCTGCTGCGCTGCATCAACCACCTCAACAAGCCGGACCGGGGCACCATCGAGCTCGACGGCCAGCGCGTCACCGACGCCAACATCGACCGGATGCGGGCGCAGATCGGCTTTGTCTTCCAGGACTTCAACCTCTTCTCGCACCTGACGGTGCTCGACAATGTGCGTATCTGCCAGCTGAAGGTGAAGCGCCTGTCCCACGAGGAGGCGACGCGGCGCGCCCACGAGGAGCTCGAACGGGTCGGCCTGGGCGACAAGGCCGGCGCCTACCCGGCGGAACTCTCCGGCGGCCAGCAGCAGCGCGTCTCGATCGCCCGGGCACTGGCCATGGACCCCATGCTGATGCTCTTCGACGAGCCCACCTCGGCCCTCGACCCGGAGCTCACCGGCGAGGTCGTCAAGGTCATGCAGCAGCTGGCCGACGACGGCATGACCATGCTGGTGGTCTCCCACGAAATGGGTTTCGCGCGCCAGGCCGCCGACGAGATCATCTTCATGGAAGGCGGCCACATCATCGAGCAGGGGCCACCGGACGTGCTGTTCTCGACACCGGCGCAGGAACGCACCAGAGCCTTTCTCAACGTCATTGCCGAGCACGGGTGAGCCCCATGACCGACTTCCTCCAGTTCAGTGCCGAACAGCTTCCGGAACTGCTCAAGGGCGTGCCGATCACCCTGTCGCTGTGGATCATCGCCATCGTGCTGGGCTTCTTCATCGGCCTGGCACTGGCCTGGGCCAGGGTCTACGGCAACCGTTTCTGGTATGCCCTGAGTACCGCCTACGTGGAGCTGTTCCGCGGCACGCCGATGCTGGTGCAGATGTTCTTCATCTACCTGGGCCTGCCCCAGGTCGGCATCGTCTTCGACGCCTTCACCTCCGCAGTGATCGCCATCACGCTCAACAGTGCCGCCTACCAGGCCGAGTACTTCCGCGGTTCGGTGCTCTCGGTGCCGCGCGGCCAGATGGTCGCGGCCCGCGCCTGCGGCATGAGCCAGTGGCAGGCGATCCGCTACATCGTGCTGCCCCAGGCACTGCGGCGGGTGCTGCCGCAGTGGTCGAACGAGGCCATCATCGAGCTCAAGTTCACCTCGATCGCCTACACCATCGGGGTCGTGGAGATCACCGCGCGGGCCTCCGACATCGGCTCGCGGACCCTGGAGTTCTTCCAGATCTTCCTGCTGGCCGGGTTCATCTACCTGGCGCTCACCTCCAGCGTGGCCAGCTTCCTCAACTGGGTGGAACGCCGCTACTACGTGCCCGGAGTGACCCATGCCGGCTGAGGCGACTGCAACCCCGCCGCCGGCATGGTACAACGAGGCGTTTCCCGATCCGGACGAGCCCCATGACGCGCACGCGACACGCCACCCCGACCTTCCAGCTGCGCCTGGCCGCCGAGAAGGACGTGGTCATCGGCCCCGGCAAGGCCGACCTGCTCGAGGCGATCGAGCGCAACGGCTCGATCGCCTCGAGCAGCCGCGAGCTGGGCATGAGCTACAAGAAGGCCTGGCAGCTCATCGAGACCATGAACCGCCACTTCACCGCACCGCTGATCGACACCCAGACGGGCGGCAACCAGCGCGGCGGCGCCAGCCTGACCCCGCTGGGCCGCGAGGTGCTCGCCCGCTACCGGGCGCTGGAGCGCCGGCTGAGCCCGGACGCAAACCCCGATGCGCGCGCCCTGCTCGACTGCCTGGGGCGCCGACCGGCGATCGACTGAGTGTCCCGGCGCCTTGGCATGCCTCCACCGCCATGGCTATAGTGTCTCCGCTATACCCACGCAAACATAGCGGGAACCCCCATGCATGGAACGCCCCTGTCCGGTCTGTCGTCGCGCGCCGTCACCTGTCTTCTGGGCCTGGCGGCAGTGCTGCTCTTCAGCCCATCGCCGGCGCAGGCCACGCCACCCCGGGTCACGATCTTCGCCGCCGCGTCGCTGACCGACGCACTCGATGCGGCGATCGCCGACTACGAGGCCGACCATGACGTCGACATCGTGCCGGTCTATGCCGCCTCTTCCACCGCGGCGCGACAGATTGCCCACGGCGCCCCGGCGGAGCTGTACTTCTCGGCCAATGAGCAATGGATGGACTGGCTGGCGAGCCAGGACGTGACGCTGGCCGAGCGCACGGACCTGCTGAACAACCGCCTGGTGCTGGTGGCCGCTCCCGGGACGTCGCTCGAGGCCTTCACCCCGGGCGCGGGCCGGCCGATCCGCGCGCTGCTCGATGACGACCAGCGCCTGGCGGTGGGCAACCCCGACCACGTTCCCGCCGGCATCTATGCCCGGCAGGCGCTCGAGTCGCTGGGCGAATGGCAGGCCCTGGAGCCGCGACTGGCCCGGGCCGACAACGTGCGTGCCGCACTGGCGCTGGTCGAGCGCGGCGAGGCGCCGCTGGGTATCGTCTACCGGACCGACGCCCGGGCCAGCGACCGGGTGCACTCGCTGGGCGTGTTTCCCGCCGCCAGCCACAAGTCCATCACCTACCCGCTGGCCCTGGTCGACCCGCCCGTCAGCCGCGCCGCCCGGGCGTTCCGTGACTGGCTGACCGGCAGCGAGGCGATGGCCATCTTCGAGCGGTTCGGCTTCACGCCGGCCACTGCCGGCACCCCCTGACACCGGTCATCATGCTCTCGGACGCCGAATGGCAGACCATCGCCATCAGTCTCAAGGTCGCCGGCACCGCCGTCGCCGGGATCCTGCCGCCCGGCGTGGCCCTGGCCTGGCTGATGGCCCGGCACGACTTCCGCGGCAAGGCCCTGCTCGACGGGGTGCTGCATCTGCCGCTGGTGCTGCCCCCCGTGGTGGTCGGCTACCTGCTGCTGCTGTCGCTGGGGCGCCAGGGCTGGCTGGGCCACTGGCTGGATCGCCTCTTCGGTGTCACGCTGCCGTTCACCTGGCAGGGCGCGGCGGTCGCCGGCGGCGTCATGGCCTTTCCGTTGCTGGTGCGCGCCGTGCGCCTCTCGCTCGAGGCCGTGGACGTCAAGCTGGAGGCCGCCGCCAGCACCCTGGGTGCCGGGCGCTGGCGCGTGTTCTTCACCATCACCCTGCCGCTGGCCTTTCCGGGGCTGGTGACCGGCAGCCTGCTGGCCTTCGCCCGGGCACTCTCGGAGTTCGGGGCCACCATCACCTTCGCCGCCAACATCCCCGGCCAGACACGCACCCTGCCGCTGGCGCTGTACACCCTGATCCAGACCCCCGGCCGGGAAGCCGCGGCCGCCCGGCTCTGTGCGCTGTCGATCGCCATCGCCATGATGTCGCTGCTGGTCTCGGAGTGGCTGGCACGGCGGGCGCGACAAAGGCTGCAGGAACGCGATGGCTGACTCGGAGACCCGGACGATGCCGAACGCCCTCCACGAGGGCCTGCACCTCGACCTCCGCAAGCGCCAGGGCACCTTCCTGACCGAGGCCGCCCTGACCACCCCCGGACGCGGCGTCACCGCCCTGTTCGGGCCTTCGGGCAGCGGCAAGACGACCCTGCTGCGCCTGATTGCCGGCCTCGACCGTCCGGACGCCGGCGTCATCCGCCTGGGCGACGAGGTCCTCAGCGATGCCCGGAGTGGCCGCCACGTGCCGCCGCATCGGCGCCGCCTCGGCGTGGTCTTCCAGGAGGCGCGGCTGTTTCCGCACTATCGGGTCCGCGGCAACCTGACCTACGGCATGCCCGCCGGCGCCACCACGAGCGTCGACGACATCGTGGCCCTGCTGGGTATCGGCCAGCTGCTGGAACGTTTCCCGGCCACCCTGTCCGGGGGCGAAGCACGCCGCGTGGCCATCGGCCGGGCCCTGCTCAGCCAGCCGCGCCTGCTGCTGATGGACGAGCCGCTGACCGGGCTGGACGGCGCGCGCAAGCAGGAACTGCTGCACTACATCGCCCGCTTGACCCGCCGCATCGACATCCCGGTGATCTACGTGAGTCACGATCCCGAGGAGCTGGTCAGCATCGCCGACCGGCTGGCACTGCTCGACCAGGGCCGCGTGCTGACCGAGGGCCCCCTCGACGACGTGCTGACCCGCCTGGAGTTCGGCGACGCGCTCGGCGGCTTCGATGCGGTGTCACTGCTCACCGCGCGCATCGAATCCCACGACACGGCCTTTGCCCTGACCCGGCTGCGGCTCGCCGACGGCCAGCCGCTCGTCGTTCCCGCGATCGACCGACGCCCCGGGGACAGCGTGCGCCTGCGCGTGCCGGTACGCGACATCACCCTGGCGCTGATCACGCCGACGCCCACCAGCGATCACAACCGGCTCGAGGTGGTCATCGAACGCATCGCCCGCTCGACCACCGACGCCGCCACGGTGGATATCGGCCTGCGCCTCGGCGAGGCGCGCCTGCGAGCCCGGCTGACCCGCCATGCCTGCCATGCCCTGGGGCTGCGGGAAGGCATGGCGGCGATCGCCGTGGTGCGCAATATCACCCCCGCCGCCGGCTAGGGACGCTGAAGCCGAGGGTCAGAAAAGTGCGTCAGGCATCGCCGATGCCGTGGCGCTTGAGCTTGTTGGCGATGGTGGTGTGCGACACGCCCAGACGTCGGGCCAGCTGCCGGCTCGACGGGTAGTCGACGTATAAGGCGGCCAGCACCCGGCGCTCCACCGAACCGAGAATCTCGGCCAGGGTGCCATCCAGCTCGATGCCGCCCATCCCCGGCGCATCGCCGACGTCGGGCAGGCGCAGGTGTTCGGGCAACAGCACGTCCCCCTCGCAGAGCGACACGGCCTGGAAGAGCACGTTCTCGAGCTGGCGCACATTGCCCGGCCAGTGGTACTCGGCCAGCCGCGCCGCAGCCGCCTCCGACAGCGCCGGCAGCGGGCAGACGATCTGGCGGGCGGCGCGGTCGATGAAATGCTCGGCCAGCTCGGCGATGCCATCGAGGCAGTCGCGCAGCGGCGGGATGTGCACCGACAGCACGTTGAGCCGGTGGTAGAGATCCTGACGGAACTGCCCCGCCGCACACAGCCGCGGCAGTTCCTGCTGGGTGGCGCAGATCACCCGCACGTCGAGATAGGTTTCCTCGTCGCTGCCCACCCGCCGGAAGCCGCCGTCCTGCAGGAAACGCAGCAGCTTGACCTGCAGGCGCGGGCTCATCTCGCCCACCTCGTCGAGGAAGATGGTGCCGCCGGCGGTCAACTCCAGCAGCCCCAGCTTGCCCTCCGGCCGGGCGCCCTCGAAGGCGCCGGGGGCATAGCCGAACAGCTCGGTCTCGGCCATGGACTCCGGCAGCCCGGCGCAGTTGAGCGCCATGAACGGCGCCTGGCCGCGCGGGCTGGCCAGGTGACAGGCCCGCGCCAGCAGTTCCTTGCCGGTGCCGGTCTCGCCCTCGATCAACAACGGCGCATCCAGCGGGGCCATGCGTCGCGCCTCGCGGACCACCGCGGCGAGCCGCGGGCTGGCCTGAAAGATCGCCTCGAAGCCGCGCAACTCCTGGCGCTGAACGTGATAGATGCGCTCGCCGACCCGGTCGGCGCGGTGCAGGGTCACCACCGCCCCGGCCAGCGAGGCCACGTCGTCGCTCTCGGTGTGCAGTGGCGCGATGTCGGCCAGATAGACCTCGTCCTTGAGCTTGAGCCGCAGGCCATTGACCCGAGCGTTGTTGCGCCGGATGAGCTCGGGCAAGTCCAGGTCGTGCAGGTAGCGGTCGAGCGACAGCCCCGGCACCTCGTCGACCCGCACGCCCAGCATCTGACCGGCAGCGCGGTTGGCGGCGACGATCCGTCCGTCCATGTCGATCGACATCACCGGATCGGACAGCGACGAGAGCAGTGCATCCAGCTCCAGGTGGCGGCGCTCGCTGGGCATCAGGCTGACCCGCTTGACGCTGAACACGCCGGGGAGAGCCTCGAGAATCGGCCTGAGCGTGGCCAGCTGCGCGTTGAGCAGCTGCGGCACCAGCAGGTAGATGGCGTTGCCCTGGTCTCCGCCGACCTCGCCACGCGCCACGTTGAGGCCATAGTCGGCAAAGGGGGAGACGACATCGCGCAGGATGCCGATGCGATTCTGGCAGTGGAACTTGAGGCGCATGGAGCCGGGGCCCTCGAAAAACGGCGACGATGGGGAAATACGCGTCACGACGGCGTGACTCATGTGTAACGATAAACTGACACCCGACTCGCCGTCGATCAATGCAATCCGGGTTCTTGCCGTCGGCCCCTCCCCTGCGGCCACCCTCTGTCACACTTTCTTGACGGAAAACCGGCGCGCCATGCGCCGGAGCCGCGTGTCGCCCCCTGCTACAGCCCATCGGGGCCGCCTAAGCTAGGAGCCACTCTCCCCGACAATGACAACCTGCAACCGGGAGCCCACGATGGCAAAGCAGACAAAATATCAGGCCCATCATCCCGACGCCGACGGCATCATCCACTACAGCGAGACCGAGAACGCCACCTGGCAGACCCTGATGGAACGTCAGATGGCGATCATCGAGGGACGCGTCTGTCAGGAATACCTGGACGGCCTGGAGCGCCTGGCCCTGCCCATGGAGCGCATTCCGCAGCTGGCCGACGTCGACCGGGTGCTGCAGGCGACGACCGGCTGGTGCACCGCGCCGGTGCCGGCACTGATCCCCTTCAACACCTTCTTCGAACTGCTCGCGAACCGGCGCTTCCCGGTGGCCACCTTCATTCGCACGCCCGAGGAGCTCGACTACCTTCAGGAGCCGGACATCTTCCACGAGATCTTCGGCCACTGCCCGATGCTCACCAATCCGGCGTTTGCCGAATTCACCGAGACCTACGGCAAGCTGGGGCTGGCCGCGAGCAAGGAGGAGCGCGTCTACCTGGCGCGCCTGTACTGGATGACCGTCGAGTTCGGTCTGGTCGACACGCCCCAGGGCCGACGCATCTACGGCGGGGGCATCATCTCCTCGCCCAGGGAGACGTTTCACGCGCTCTCCGAGGTGCCGGCCCATCATCCCTTCGATCCGCTCGACGCCCTGCGCACGCCCTACCGGATCGACATCCTGCAGCCGCTCTACTACGTCATCGACGGCCTCGAGACCCTGCACGAACTGGCCGGTCGCGACATCATGGCGCTGGTCCACGAGGCCATGGCGCTGGGGCTGTATGCGCCCACCTTCGAACCCAGGCAGGCCGCCGGCGCCTGACAGACGCCCCCTGCCCTCACTACCCTGAAGACAACAAAGCCACGGAGTTGAAGATGAGCCAGCTTTCCGAACAAGCCTGTGAAGCCTGCAGCTGGGACGCCCCCCTGGTGACCGACAGCGAGATCGAGCAGCTCAAGCCATCGATCCCCGACTGGCAGATCCTCGAGCGCGATGGCATCATGCAACTGGAGCGCGTCTTCACGTTTCGCAACTTCAAGCAGGCCCTGGCGTTCACCAACCGGATCGGTGAAGTGGCAGAAGAGGCCGGTCATCACCCGGCGCTGCTGACCGAATGGGGCAAGGTCACGGTGACCTGGTGGTCCCACGCGATCAAGGGTCTGCACAAGAACGACTTCATCCTAGCCGCCAGAACCGACGAGGTAGCAAAGTCCAATGTTCGAGCAGATTGAGCGGGTCCCCGGGGATGCCATCCTCGGGTTGATCGATGCCTTCAAGAAGGACTCCAATCCGCAGAAGGTCGACCTGGGGGTCGGCGTGTATCGGGACGAGCAGGGCAACACCCCGATCCTGCGCTCCGTCAAGGAGGCCGAAGCGCGGCTGCTGAAGAACGAGACCACCAAGAGCTACATCGGCTCGCACGGCGACCCGCGCTACGGCAAGGCCATCCTGTCGCTGGTGCTGGGCGAGGACTCGCCGGTACTGGCCGCCAACCGCGCCAGCGCCACCCAGTCGCCCGGTGGCACCGGCGCGCTGCGCCTGGCGGCGGACTTCATCAAGACGCAGCTGCCCGGCAAGCGCATCTGGGTCTCCGACCCGACCTGGCCCAACCACCTGGGCATCTTCCACGCCGCCGACGTCGAGCTGCACAAGTACCCCTACGTCGATGCCGACAATCGCCTGGATTTCGACGGCATGCTCGCCGCCCTCAAGGAGATTCCCGAGGGCGACGTGGTGCTGCTGCACGCCTGCTGCCACAACCCCTCCGGCTTCGACCTGACCCAGGCGCAGTGGAAGCAGGTCCTCGAGGTGGTCAAGGCCCGTCAGCTTCTGCCGCTGATCGACTTCGCCTACCAGGGCTTCGGCGACGGCCTCGACGAGGATGCCTACGGCGTGCGGCTGTTCGCCGAGAACCTCGACGAGCTGCTGATCACCAGCTCCTGCTCGAAGAACTTCGGCATCTACCGCGAGCGTACCGGCTGTCTGATCGCCATCGCCAAGGACAGCGAGCAGATGGAAAACGTCCGCTCGCAGTTCGCCATCGTCGCCCGCGAGAACTACTCCAACCCGCCCGCCCACGGTGGCTCGGTGGTGATCGAGATCCTCGAATCCGCCGAACTGGCCGCCCAGTGGCGTGATGAAGTGGCCGAGATGCGCAACCGCATCAACGGCCTGCGTCGCGACTTCGTCGAGGCCCTCAAGCCTCACGGCCTGGACGAGCGCTTCGCCTTCATTGCCGAGCAGCGTGGCATGTTCTCCTACACCGGCCTGTCCGGCGAGCAGGTGGATCGCCTGCGCGACGAGTACAGCATCTACATGGTGCGCTCCGGTCGCGCCAACGTCGCCGGCCTGGTCAACGACAACCTGCCCTATGTCGCCAAGGCCATCGCCGACGTGGTGAAGTAACAGCAACAAGTACCGCCTGAAGTCCTCGAACGCCCGGCTCGCGCCGGGCGTTCGTCGTTGGAGGCTGCAACCATGCCGTCATCGCGCATCACCGTCGTCGGCGCCAGCATCACCGGCCTGAGCGCCGCCCTGGCAGGTGACGAGGCAGCGCTGGCAGCCTTTCGCGCCAGCAGCGCCCCGCCACGCTGAAAGACGGCGTCAGGGCGTGTCGCTGCTGCCGCCCTTCGTCTCGCCACTGTCCGTGCCCGTATCGGGCGCATCGACCGCCTGCTGCGACTTGACGTCCTGGTGCTGAGCCTGCTCGAACTGCTGGTTGATCTCGCGCTCGGCTTCCTTGAAGCGTCGTTCGGTTTCCTTGAGCGCCTGATCGACCTCATCCTGAGTATTGTCCCAGCCACTGGTTGCCGCAGCTTCATCGCCGGCACCCCCGCTCGGGCCATCAACGGTGGCGTCTCCGGTATCGCCCTCGGCAGTGAGGGTCGGTGTCTCCACCGCCCCGCCACCGGACTGTCCGGCCGACGGCTCGGGATTGTCGCCGGTCGACGATGTCTCGCCATCGCGGGCGTCCCGGGTTGCCGTTGCGGCGGCCGCGGACTGATCGTCACGCGCCGTGCGTGAGACGCCGTCGCTCGTGGCGCTGTCGCCACCCACCTGCGTCGACGACGACTGGGTGGTGGACGTGGCGTCGCCCTGCTGACCGGACGCCTGCGAGGCGTCGTCGTCACCGTTACAGGCCGCCAGGCCCAGCGCCAGTACCGTGACGGCCAGGGTTCTCCAGGGCGTCTTGGGCATTCCGATCTCCTTGCATTGACGGGATTCAGGTTCGCGCTATTGCAGCAAACACCCCCTGGCGGCGCAAGGCGCTCATCGCCCCACGTCCTCGTTCCAGACCTCCGGATGGCGCGCGATGAAGGTCGCCATCAGTTCCCGGCAGGTCGGATCGTCGAGCACCTCGAGCGTGACGCCACACTCGCGCAGATGCGTTTCGTCGCCGAGAAAGGTGCGATTTTCACCGATCACCACCCGCGGGATGCCATAGAGCAGGATGGCCCCGCTGCACATCGGGCACGGCGACAGCGTGGTATAGAGCACCGACTGGCGATAGACGGCGCCGGGCAGGCGCCCGGCATTTTCCAGCGCATCCATCTCGCCGTGCAGGACCACGCTGCCCCGCTGCTGGCGACGGTTGTGACCGCGGCCGATGATGCGACCGTCGTGTACCAGCACCGAGCCGATGGGAACGCCCCCTTCCGCCAGCCCCTGGCGTGCCTCGTCGATCGCCGCCTGCATGAAGCTGTCCATGATTCTCTCCGTTGCGGGAATGCCTGTCGCGACGTCAGCCGGCCCCGGCGAGCAGATCGCTGCTGTCGGGCATCGCCAGCTTCACCGCCCGGGATTCGAGCGTCACCTCGAAGCGGCGCAGATGGCGCGGCTCGCCATCCAGGTTGAGCGGGAAGGCGTCGCGGCTGGTGAAGGTCAGGTCGGGCGTGCGGATCGTGCGCACGAACTCGCCGTCGCGAGGCAGCTGCTCGATTTCATGCAGCAGCTGACGCATCTCGCTCAGCGAGGCGAAATGCCGAACCACCAGCACGTCCAGCAGCCCGTCGTCGAGCTTGGCGCCGGGGGCCAGGCACTGGCCGCCCCCGGCCTGCCGACCATTGCCGGTCGCCAGCAGGAACAGTGGCGTCTCCAGGGACTCGTCCGCCCACTCGAGACGCCCTTGATAGGGTTGATAGTGCCAGGCCTTGAGCATGCCCATCAGCGAATAGGCGCCGCCGCCGAGCAGGCGCTTGAGCGCCAGCGGGGTCGAGGTGGTGACCTCCGCCCCGAACCCGCCGGTGGCCATGTTGATGAAGCAGTCCTCGCCCAGGCGGGCCACGTCGACCCCGTGACAGCGCGAGGTCAGGGCCAGCGACAAGGCCGGCTCCGGCTCGAGCGGCAGACCGAGACCATTGGCGAAGTCGTTGGCGCTGCCCAGCGGCAGGATGCCCAGCATCGGCCGCCGCGGGGCCTCCAGAGCCATCAGCCCCGCCACCACCTCGTTGACGGTGCCGTCGCCGCCACCGGCGACGAGCCTCGACACCCCGGCCTCGGCCGCCTCGTGCACCAGGCGCAGTGCATCACCGGCCTCCCAGGTGACACGCACGTCCAGGGAATGGCCCTGGTCGCGCATGGCCTGGACGGCGTCGCGGACATCGGGAATCTGCGCCGACTTGCCGTTCAAGATCAAGCGGGCCTGCGGCGCCTCGGGCTGAACCATGCGTGGTGTTCCTTGTGCATTCCATTGACCGCTATACCATCGCCCCTCCGCGCGCCCCTCGCAAGTGCCAGGCCGCTCACGCCGGGCGGGAAGCCCTGTCGGTCACCAGCAACAGGGCCACCGGCAGCGTCGCCATGGCGGCCAGCGCCATCTGAAGGGACAGCGGCGTCGCCAGCATCAGGCTGGCCAGCACCGCGCCGCCCCCCAGCTGCAGGGCCCCCAGCAGCGCCGCCGCCGTGCCCGCCAGGCCACGGAACGGTTCCAGCGCCAGGCTGGAGGCCGCCCCCAGGGTCAGCGAAAAGCCCACCGACAGCACGGCCACCGGCCCCATGAACGCCGCCACCGACAACGGCAGGGCCCATGCGGCCAGCCCCTGCAGCCCGCCGGCCAGCAGCACCAGCCCCAGGCCGAGCCGCACGGTGCGCCGGCGCCCCAGGCGATGGATGACCCGTGGCGCCCGGAAGAAGGTGACAATGTTGACCAGCGCATTGCCGCCGAAGCAGGCGGCGAAGGCCAGCTCGCTCAGCCCCAGGCGCTCGACCAGCAGCACCGGCGCCGCCGAGACATAGATCAGGATCGCCGCCATGCACACCCCGGCCGTGCCGGCATAGCGCAGGAAGCGGCGATCCCCGAGCACGCGACGATAGCGCGCGAGCCGGTACAGGGGGCGCGGGAGCTCGGCGTCCCGTGGGCGGGTTTCCCCGAAGGTCGCGAACGCCGTCGCCAGCAGCACAAGCGCGAACAGCGCCATGAAGGCAAAGTTGCTGCGCCAGCCGAGCTGCACGGCCAGCACCCCGCCGACCACCGGCGCCAGGGCCGGGATCAGGCACAGCGAGCCGTTCAGATAGCTGTAGAGCCGGGCGCCCTCGGCCGGCGTGTACAGGTCGCGCACCGCGGCGAAGGCCACCGTCGTGGCGGCGCAGGCCCCCAGCCCCTGCAGCACCCGGGAGAGGTAGAGCGGCAGCAGCGTGGTCGCGCTCATGGCCAGCAGGGCGCCCAGCCCGTAGAGCAGCGACCCCAGCAGCAGCGCCGGACGGCGTCCGAAGCGATCGGTCAGGGGACCGACCAGGATCTGACCCAGCCCCACGCTGAACAGCAGCAGCGTGATGGTGACCTGCAGCGCCGAGGAGGGCTGGTCCAAGTCGCGGGCCATGACCGGCAGCGAGGGCAGGTAGATGTCGATCGCCAGCGGCGTCAGCATGACGGCGGCGATCAGCAGCGCCAGCCGCCCGGCGCCGGAGGCAGCGGGAACGTCTCGGGACATGCAGGCTCCAGGTGTCGGCAGGCGACCACTGTAGCGTCCGCACCGGGCCGTTCAAGGGCTCACTGCCCCGCGGGGGAGAGATGGAATTCGAGCACGTTGTCCGCGGAATGGCGCAGATAGGCCGCCAGACGCTCGAGATTGCGCTTGTCGTGGGTCTGCAACACCATGTGGTAGTGAAACAGCGTGCCATGCTCGCTCAGACGGTAGCTCATGGTCTGGATGGTGCAGCCGAACTCGCCGATCTGCCGACGGACCGCCGTCTCGTCGGGCACGCGGCTGATCGGATAGCTCTGGACATGATCGGCGTAATACTCCGCGGGCAGGCGCTGCTCGATCCAGCGGAACAGCGACAGGGTCAGCAGCGTGCTCAGGGTGACCAGCACCGCCGGCATCATGAAGCCCACGCCGAACAGGATGCCCAGCGCCGAGGTCATCCAGATCGAGGCCGCCGTGGTCAGGCCGTGCACGTTGAGGCCCTCCTTGAAGATCACGCCGGCGCCGAGAAAGCCGATACCGGTCATGATGCCCTGCGCCATGCGGGTCGGATCGGTCCTCACGGTCGCCTCGGGCAGGCTGGCATCCAGCCACTGCCACTGGTGAGTGGTCACCAGCATCAGCAGCGCCGAGGCCACGCAGACCAGGGCATGCGTGCGAAAGCCCGCCGGGCGACCGTGAAAGCTGCGCTCCAGCCCGATCAGGCTGCCGGCCAGCCAGGCCGAGCCCAGGTTGACGAGAATGGCCAGCACACCGTCCTGCATCGCCGTTTCCTTCTGTTGCGATCCGTCAGTGTCTTCCAGCGTAGCCGAAACGGCCACACCACCGGCTTGCAGCCGGCCGGACAATCGCCCAGAGTCAGGACGTTACGCTCATCGCGACAAGGAGGCTCGCGTGACCCCATCAGGATCCACGACACCACCCGGCGACGATCGGGAACTCGACGACCGGCACCTGCCCTCGCAGGCCGCCGCCGTTCACGAAACCATTCGCGCCGATGGCGAGAAGGAGCTGACCCGCACCGCCTCGGCACTGTTCTGGTCGGCGCTGGCCGCCGGCCTGTCGATGAGCTTTTCCATGCTGGCCAAGGGGCTGCTCGCCGCCCACCTGCCGGACAGCGACATCGCCTATCTTGTGGCCTCGCTGGGCTACACGGTGGGTTTTCTGGTAGTGATCCTCGCCCGCCAGCAACTGTTCACCGAAAACACCGTCACCGCCGTGCTGCCGCTGATGAGCCAGCCGGGGCTGACCAAGCTGCTGTGCCTGCTGCGGCTGTGGAGCGTGGTGCTGGTCGGCAACCTGCTGGGCACCGCGATCTCGGCCTATGCCATCGCCGCCATGCCGCTGTTCGACGGCGAGACGCACCGGATCTTCCTGGGTCTCGGGCAGCACGTGCTGGAAAACGGGCTCGACGAGATGTTCGCCAAGGGAGTGGTCGCCGGCTGGATGATCGCCACCATGGTCTGGCTGATTCCCGCCGCCGGCGCCGCCAAGATCTGGGTCATCCTGATCGTCACCTACCTGGTGGCGATCGGCGGTTTCACCCACATCATCGCCGGCTCCACCGAGGTGATGTACCTGGTATTCGCGGGCAAGGCCTCGCTCGGCGAGTATCTGTTCACCTTCATCCTGCCGGTGCTGGCCGGCAACGTGGTGGGCGGCACCTTCATCTTCGCGCTGATCAGCCACGCGCAGATTCGCAGCGACGGCTGACCGCAGCGACGGCTGGCCGCAGCGACAGCCGAATACGACGACGGCCGCCGGATGTGGCGGCCGTCACTGCTGGCGAGAGCGTCAGGCGGTCGCCGTCTCGTGGGGGGCGCCGTCGGCGACCGTCACCCCGGCCCGGTTGAGTGCCGAGAGCACCGCCTTGAGCGAGGCGCTGACGGTGTCGCCGTCCTCGGCCAGACCGCAGACCCGCTGCCCGTCGACATTCAGCTGGACGAAGGCGATCGCGCTGGCATCGCTGCCCTCGCCGAGGGCGTGCTCGCCGTAATCGACCACGCTGACCGTCTGCCCGCTGTGGCGCTGCCAGGCATCCATGAAGGCCGAGATGACGCCATTGCCCTCGCCCTCCAGCTGCAGCCGGCGCGAGCCGTCGCCGAGCGTCACCTGGAGCCGTTCGGCGCCGTCGCGATCCAGCCGGTAGCCCTGCAGGCTCAGCGGTTGTGCCGCGACGAAGGTGCCCATCAGGATGTCGCGGATCTGCTCGCTGGAGAGTTCGCCGGTGACCTGCTCGCTGGCCCGCTGGACGTGGGGCGCCAGCTCCAGCGTCATCCAGCGCGGCAGGCTGATGCCGAAGTCGCGCTCGAGCAGGAAGGCCATGCCACCCTTGCCCGACTGGCTGTTGACCCGGATCACCGCCTGATAGTCGCGGCCCAGGTCCCGCGGGTCGACGGGCAGGTAGGCGACCTGCCAGGGCTCGTCGTCGTCCTGCTTGCGCAGGCACTTGCGGATCGCGTCCTGGTGGCTGCCGGAAAACGCCGTGTAGACCAGCTCGCCGACCCAGGGGTGGCGCGGGTGCAGCGGCAGGCCGGTGCATTCGGTGCAGACCTGGATGATCTCGTCGGGGTTGGACAGGTCGAGCCGGGGATCGATGCCCTGGCTGTAGAGGTTCATGCCCAGGGTGACGATGTCCATGTTGCCGGTGCGCTCGCCGTTGCCGAGCAGGGTGCCCTCGACCCGGTCGGCGCCGGCCAGCAGGCCCAGCTCGGCCGCCGCGGCGGCCCCGCCGCGATCGTTGTGAGTATGCAGCGAGATGATCGCACCGTCCCGATTCTTCAGGTGGGTGACGAAGTACTCGATCATGTCGGCGAAGTGATTGACCGGCCCCACCTCGACGGTCGCCGGCAGGTTGAGGATGCAGGGACGCTCGGGCGTCGGCTGCCACACGTCCATCACCGCCTCGCAGATTTCCACCGCGTAATCGAGTTCGGTACTGGTGAAACTTTCCGGCGAGTACTGGAAGCGCCACTCGGTCTGCGGATAGCGCGCGGCGTATTCCTGCACCCAGCGTGCGCCCTGCACGGCGATCGCGGTCACGCCGTCACGGTCCTGTTCGAAGACACGCTCACGCTGCACCGTCGAAGTGGAGTTGTAGACGTGCACGATCGCCTGCTTCACGCCCTCCAGCGCCTCGTAGGTACGGGCGATCAGCGGCTCGCGGGCCTGCACCAGGACCTGAATGGTGACATCATCGGGAATCTGGTCCGCTTCGATCAGCCAGCGCACGAAATCGTAGTCCGGCTGGCTGGCGGCGGGAAAGCCAACCTCGATCTCCTTGAGGCCGACCTTGACCAGCAGCGCCCACAGGCGTTTCTTCTGTTCGACGCTCATCGGCTCCAGCAGCGCCTGGTTGCCGTCGCGCAGGTCGACGCTGGCCCAGATCGGGGCACGGGTCAGGGTGCGTGACGGCCACTGGCGCTGGGCGAGCGGCACCGGCGTGGCCGGCGTGTACTTGCGATGGTCGAACGAAGCCATGGGGGTATCCTGTCGATCGTGAAAGCGTGGGAGAAAGCGGCATGGGCGGCGCTGCTCGGGTTCCCGCGGTCGGGTCGACGATTCAGGGGAACGGGGCCGGCCCTTGTGAGGCGTGCGGCCCGTTTTCGAAACTTCCGGACGGTGAGCCGGACATCGCTTGTGGCGACAGGAACAGCATATGCCCAGACGCGAGGCAATGGATTGCGAATGCGTTGCCGCTTCGCAATGAAATCGGCATAAAATGCCAATTCGAAAAGAAATTTCGGCAGAAAATTCCCGACATGACGAAACAGCCCGCACCATTGGCCCTGGATCGCTACGATCGACACATCCTCGAGATCCTTCAGCGCGAAGGGCGCATCAGCAATCAGGAACTCGCCGACCGCATCGGGCTTTCGCCCTCGCCCTGCCTGCGCCGCGTCCGCGCCCTCGAGGAAAGCGGACTGATCGTCGGCTACCGGGCCCGGGTCGACAGCCGTCGGCTGGGCTATAGCCTGACGGCACTGTTGCACATCTCCATGGACCGGCACACGCCGGAGCGCTTCGCCAACTTCGAGGCCCAGGTCGCCGCCCTGCCCCAGGTGCAGGAATGTCTGCTGATCACCGGACAGGAGGCCGACTACCAGCTCAAGGTGGTGGTGCGCGACATGGACGACTACCAGAACCTGCTGCTCAACTGCATCACCCGCATCGAGGGCGTCAGCGGTGCGCACTCCAGCTTCGTGCTGCGCCGGGTGATCGACGACACGGTGCTGCCGGCGCCGGACTGAGGCCACCGCGCCATGCCCCTCGCCGGCGGAAGATGCTATCGTCGGCGACTCATCCATCGACACCCGATTCGCCGGGTATCCGCACAGGGAGAGCGCCATGTCCTCGAAGGTCTATTGCATCGCCAGCTTCAAGCCCAGGCCCGGCCGGGAGGATGCCGTCTTTCGTGCCCTGCAGGCACTGGAGCCCAACGCCCACCGCGAGGACGGCTGCCTGCGCTATACCGTGACCCGCCACGTCGACAATCCCTTCGCCCGGGGCACGAGCTATCCGATCGTCTTCCACGAAGTCTGGGCCGACCGTGCGGCGTTCGAAGCCCACTGCCAGCGCGCGGAGATCCGCCACTTCTTCGCTACCCATCTGGAAGCCGAGGACGGCGACATCGAGGACGCCAACGTCTGCGTCTATACCGACGAGCCGACCGACTTCGACGCCCCCATGCTCTGACATCGCGTACCGCCCATGCTCCATGGTTCCCGGCAATGGCTGACCGGGATCGGCACCGCCCACGGTCATGCCTCGCTGCATCTCGGCCGGACTCGGCTGACCCTGAGACCGGCGACCCCCGCCGATCTGGCGGACGTGGAGCAGTTGGTCCACGACAACATGCGCCCCTACCTGACTGACCAGGGGCTGAGCTGGAACAGCGAGCAGTTCCGCCGACGCTTTCAGGAAGCGGACAATGCCTGCCTGGTGTCGTCAGCGGCCCTGGTGGCCTTCCTGTCGCTCCTTCATGCCGACGACCACCTCCATGTGCGCGAACTGCAGGTGAGCACCGACTTTCGTGGGCAGGGTGTCGGCACCTGGCTGATCCGCCATGCGGAGGCGCTGGCCGGTGAACACGGGCACAAGCCATTGCGCCTGAATGTGATGAAACACAACCCGGCGCTCCGGCTCTATCGCCGCCTGGGCTTTCGGGTGACAGCGGAAACCCCGGGAGGGCTGGTCATGGAGAAGCGCCTCGATACAACCGGGCACCCCACCCTTTAGTCGGCTTACAATAGCTCCTGGCGGAGCGACTCAGCCTGAGTCCTCCCTTGTGTTCTGATCACTGAACGGAGGTTCCATGGAGGCTACCACCGCCGCCACACCCCGCACCCAACCCGGCCGTCTGACCGGCATGAGCTGGGCGCACTTTCTCAACGACGGCGCCGCCAACTACCTGCCGGGCGTGCTGCCGGCGATCCTGGTATCTCTCAACCTGTCGGTGGCACTGGCCGGCACCATCATGGCGGCCCTGTTGATGGGCCAGGCCCTGCAGCCGCTGGTGGGGCTGCTCGCCGATCGGGTGGGCGGCCGGGTGATGGTCGCCCTGGGGCTCGCCGGTTCGTCGCTGGGCGGCGCGCTGGTCGGCTTCACCTCCGATGTCTGGGCGCTGCTGGGTGTGCTCGTGCTGATCGGCGTCTCCAACTCCTTCTTCCACCCGCAGGCCCTGGCGGGCGTGCGCCGGCTGGGCGGCGACAAGCCCGGCACGGCAATGTCGATCTTCCTGGTCGGCGGCGAGGTGGGACGCGGCGTGTGGCCGGCCATCGCCAGCTGGGTCGTCGTCCAGTGGGGGCTGGAATACCTGTGGGTGCTCGCCCTGCCCGCGCTGCTGACTCTGCCGTTTCTGCTGCAGTGGGCGCCCAGCCTGCCGCCCCGCGCCGGCGATGCGGCCCCGGTCCAGTGGCGATGCCACGCCGGCCCGCTGACCCGTCTGGTGGCCTTCTCGACCCTGCGCTCGCTGATGATCTTCTCGGTGGTGACCTTCGTGCCGCTGATGTGGACCCAGGCCGGCGGCTCGCTGACCACCGGAGCCAGCTTCATCACCGTGATGCTGGTCATCGGCGTGATCGGCAATGTCGGCGGCGGGCATCTCTCGGACCGCCTGGGACGCCGCCCCTTGCTGATCGCGGCGATGAGCATCTCGGTAGTGATGCTGGCCGCCTTCCTCATGGCCGAGGGCCTCTGGCTGTGGATCGCCCTGGGCGTGCTCGGCATCTGCCTGTTCTCGACGCTGCCGCTGAGCATCCTGATCGCCCAGGACATCCTGCCGGAGAATCGTTCCCTGGGCTCGGGCATGGCGCTCGGGCTGTCCAACGGGCTGGCGGCACTGGGTGTCATGGCCCTGGGGCCGATCGCTGCCGAATGGGGCGCGACGGCGCCCCTGTGGGTGGCGCTTGCAGGCGGCGTCGTCACGGTTCCCCTGGCGCTGGGACTGCCGGAGCATGTTCGCCGCGATTCCCGCTAACCATCAGCGCCGCGGTCGCGCTACACTCGGCCCATTCCCCGCCCCGGCTTGTTCGGCAGAGGGCGACAGTCGCACGTGTTGACCACCCGATGGGTGGTGCCCATTGCGAGGATTCGACATGAACAGGCATCACGCCAAGCGTCTCGCCGTCGTGGGGGGTGCCGCCCTGCTCGGGCTGGCCGCCCTGGCCACCGTGCCGCTCTCCCGGGCGGAGACCTCGCTGGCCAGCAGGGCCGAGCACAAGGCGAGGATTCTCGAGCAGATCGCCGCCGAGCCCGGCGCGGCTCCGTCGCCCGACACCGCGCGCATCACTCCGGGCGGCGCCCAGGCCGTCGACCCGCGTGGCGCCGCCCCGCTGGACGACCCGCTGACCTGTCTGGCCCGCACCCTCTACTGGGAAGCGCGCGGCACGTCGTCCCGGCAGATGGGTGCCGTGGCCAGCGTGGTGATGAACCGGCTCGCCGATGCCCGCTTCCCCGACACCGTCTGCGGCGTGGTGCTCCAGGGCTCCGAACAGGGCCGTTGCCAGTTTTCCTGGTGGTGCGACGGCCGCGCCGACGACGCCGGCGAGAGCGACGCCTATGGGAATGCCAAGGAAGTGGCCCGCCGGACCCTCAACGGCCAGGCCAGGGACATCACGCACGGGGCACTCTACTTCCATCACCGGGGCATCTCGCCGCGCTGGGCCAGCCGCTTCAAGCGCACCCTGACCTCCGGCGACTTCGTGTTCTACCGGCCCCGCTGACGCCGCCGCACCGAGGCATGAAACGGCCCTGAATTCAACCGTCCAGGGCAAAGGCCAGCGCAGCCCGAGCATGCAACTCGGTCGTGTCGAACAGCGGCAGGGCCGTGTGCGACTGATGTACCAGCATGGCAATCTCGGTGCAGCCCAGGATCACGCCCTCGGCGCCGCGCGAGGCCAGTTCATCGATGATCGCGAGATAGCGCTGACGTGACGTCTCGTCGATGGTTCCCTGCACCAGTTCCTGGAAGATCACATCGTGAACCATCTGGCGTTGATCCGCGTCGGGAACCATCACCTCGATGTCATGACGCTGCTCGAGGCGTTCGCGATAGAAAGCCTGCTCCATGGTGAAGCGGGTGCCCAGCAGGCCGACGCGCCGGACACCGGCCTCGCGCAGCGCCGCCCCCGTGGCGTCGGCAATGTGCAGCAGCGGGATGTCGATGGCCGCTTCGATCGCCTCGGCGACACGATGCATGGTATTGGTGGCCAGCACCAGACAGTCGGCGCCGCCCGCCTGAACCTGGCGCGCCGATGCGGCCAGATAGCGGCCGGCCGCCTCCCAGTCGCCGGCACGCTGCAGGGTCTCGATGTCGGCGAAGTCGACGCTGACCAGACACAGCCGGGCGGAATGGAAGCCGCTCAAGCGCGTCTTGACGCCTTCGTTGAGCAGGCGGTAGTAGCTCTGGGTGGACTCCCAGCTCATTCCGCCCAGCAGACCGATGGTCTTCATGCTTGTCTCTCCTTGGACAGGGATTCCAACGGGGCAGATCGATGGCGGAACCGTCGACCACGGCAGCGCCTCGCCCACAGCGGAGACAGTATCCCCTTCATCCCGGTTGCCGGCCATCGCCGGCTTGCCGGTGGGCGGGGGCTCGCCGGCCAGGGGCGAGTGAGTTGAGGGTCGCGCATCGGCGCCGACACAAACGCCAGACGCCGCGGGATCACCGCGGCGTCTGGCGTTTCGGTCACCGGTTCAGGCGTAGGTATTGATCTGCGTACCGACGCTGCCGGAGGTGGCCAGCTGGTTGTCCTGCTGCGGAGCCACCGACTCCATGAGCTGGGAGACGTGGGCGGACTGCGTGTCCAGCGACTCCTTGAGCAGGCTCATCTGGGTCTGCTGGCCGGCATTGTACTGCTGCAATGCCGAGGCCATGCCGCTCATCGCATTGATGGAATCCATGCGCATACCTCGCTGTGTGAAGGGGTGAATGGTGACGCTAGCACCCCTGATATCGGCCGAGCCACGCCAATCTTGGGCAAGGATACGAAACTCCTACAGAGGCGCCGACTCCGTGAAATCCCCCATCACAATCTCCGTTCAGCGGCTCGCGGGACGGCCCCGCAGGGATTACCATGGCCGCTGCATCAGGCAGCCATGCCAGCTATCGGGGCCCTCGCCGCCACTACCAGACATCTCCGGAAATCTCCCCTCATGCAAGACAACGGCTTTTTCACCTGGCTGGGCGAGCGACTGGGCGATGCCCTGCGCGAGCTGGTCGCCTTTCTGAACCATCTGTTCGGCGGTGCCTTCTCGGCGGCCGGCGATTTCGTCGACGGCCTGACCGCCTCGCTGGGCATCAGCGACTCGCTGTTCGCCATGCTGATGCTCGTCATCGGCCTGCTGACGCTCTACAAGGGGCTGCGAGGCTTCCTGCGCGGCGCCGTGATCGGCGCCCTGATCTGGACGCTGCTCGGGCTGGCGATACTGAGCTGGCTGATCGTCTGAGAGCATATCCTGCCGGACGACTCGCCAGGTGCCCTGCCCTCGTGTTGAACTGACCGTTCTTTCCCTCACCCACACGCAACGGAGAGCCCGCCATGCAGGATTGCGCCAAACGCCTGATCGCCACCGGCATGCTGCTGATGGCCATGACCGCAACCGCCCTCGCCCAGCAGCCCACGAACGGCAATGCCGACAACATCCAGACCCGCACCGTCCAGGACTGGCAGGTGCGCTGCCCGACGGATGCCGGCCAGGGCCGCTGTTCCATGACCCAGCTGATCAACAACCCGGACGGCAACCAGCCGGTCCTGCGCGTGGTGGTCGCCTATCCGCCGCAGGCCGACGGGCCGGCCATGGTCTTCCTGCTGCCGCTAGGCGTGCGCCTGGCCCCGGGGCTGCAACTGACCGTGGACGGCGGCAAGCCGATCAAGTTCCCCTATCAGGTCTGCGTGCCGGACGGCTGCCGCGCGGATATCCCCCTCAAGCCGGCGCTGATGCAGCAGCTGCGCCAGGGCAGCCAGGCCACGCTGAGCCTGATCGACCCGCGCGGCCAGCGCCTGGACCTGGCGATCTCGCTGATGGGCTTCAGCGACGCCAGCAGCCAGATCGCCCCCTGAAGAAGCACACCCGCCGGCAAACGACAAGCGGGGCGCCCCCTGGGGCGCCCCGCTTGCATTCACCCAGGCCGCGAGGGCCTCACTCGGCCAGCGCCTTCTCCACCACTTCGTAGACGTTGGGCGAGAGCTCCTCGGCGCGAATGCGCTCGAGCTCGGCCTTCATCAGCGACTGACGCGTCTCGTCGTAGCGCTGCCAGCGGGTCAACGGGGTAATGATCCGCGCGGCGATCTCCGGGTTGAGCGTGTTGAGCGCGATCACCACGTCGGCGAGCAGCCGGTAGCCTTCGCCGTCGAGGCGGTGGAAGTTGACCCGGTTCTGGCCGGCGAAGGCGCCGATCAGCGCGCGCACCCGGTTGGGGTTCTTCAGCGAGAAGGCCGGATGCTCCATCAGGTACTTGACCCGATCGAGGGCGTCCGCCTGCGGCCGCGTGACCTGGAGGCTGAACCACTGGTCCATCACCAGCGGATCGTGCGCCCACTTCTCGCCGAAGGCCCGCAGCAGCGGATCGGCGACCGCGCTGCGCGAACTGTGGACCAGCAGCGTCAACGCGGCGCGCACGTCGGTCATGTTGTGGTCGGCCTCGAACTGCTGGCGGGCCAGCTCGATGGCCTCCTCGTCCTCGATGCTCATCAGGTAGGCCAGGGCGACGTTCTTCAGGCGACGACTGGCGATCTGCTCGGCGGAGGGCGCGTAGGGCGCCTCGGAACGATTGGCCCGGTACAGCGCCATGAAGTCGTCACGCAGCACCGTGGCCAGCGACTGGCGGACGAACTCGCGCGCGGCGTGGATGGCGTCCACGTCGACCACCGGCTGCTGCTCGGCGATGTAGGCCTCGGAGGGCAGCGTGAGCATCTCGGCGAGCACCGCCTTGTCGTCGGCCGGCTCGTTGAGCAGCCCGCGGAACGCCTCGACCACCCGCGCATCCATGACCTTCTCGACACCGTTGCGGTGCGCGGCGATCAGATCGTCCAGGGCCAGCATGGCCAGCCGCTGCCCGGCATCCCAGCGGTTGAAACCGTCGGAATCGTGCGTGAGCAGGAAGGCCAGGTCCTCGCGGCCGTAGGGGAAGCGCAGCTTGACCGGCGCCGAGAAACCGCGCAGCAGCGACGGCACCGGGGCCTCGGCAACGTCGGTGAAGACGAAGGTCTGCTCCTCCTCGCGCAGATGCAGCACGCCCTCCTTGCCGAGCGCCTCGCCGTCGAGGGTCAGGGTCAGGTCCTCGCCGGACTTGGTCCCCACCAGCCCCACGCGCACGGGGATGTGCAGCGGCAGCTTGTCGGGCTGGCCCGGCGTGGCGGGCGTGCGCTGGCGCAGCGTCAGGTGGTATTCGGCCCTGGCGTAGTCGTACTCGCCGTGGGCGTCGATCTCCGGCGTGCCGGCCTGGGAATACCAGCGCATGAACTGATCGAGATCGAGCCCCGACACCTCGGCCATGCAGCCGGCGAAGTCCTCGATGGTCACCGCCTGGCCGTCGAAGCGCTCGAAATACAGATTCGAGCCCTTGCGGAAGGTCTCCCAGCCCAGCAGGTTGCGCAGCATGCGCACGATCTCCGCACCCTTCTCGTAGATGGTCAGGGTGTAGAAGTTGGAGATCTCGATGTAGTGGTCGGGCTGGACCGGGTGCGCGGTCGGGCCGGCATCCTCGGCGAACTGCGCGGTACGCAGGAAGGAGACGTCCTCGATGCGCTTGACCGGCGCCGAGTTCATGTCGGCGGAGAAGCTCTGGTCGCGGAAGACCGTGAAGCCCTCCTTGAGCGAGAGCTGGAACCAATCGCGGCAGGTCACGCGGTTGCCCGACCAGTTGTGGAAGTATTCGTGGGCGACCACCCCCTCGACACGCTGGAAGGCGGCATCGGTGGCGGTCTGCGGATGCGTCAACACCGCCGCCGAGTTGAAGATGTTGAGGCCCTTGTTCTCCATCGCGCCCATGTTGAAGTCGTCGACGGCGACGATCATGAACAGGTCGAGGTCGTACTCGCGGCCGTAGGTCGTCTCGTCCCATTCCATGGCCGCCTTGAGCGAGCGCATGGCGTGGTCGGTCTTCTCCAGGTTGGCCGGCTCGACCCACAGCTGCAGCGTGACCTCGCGGCCGCTCATCGTGGTGAAGCGGTCCTCGACCTTCTCGAGCTTGCCGGCCACCAGCGCGAACAGGTAGCTGGGCTTGGGGTGCGGGTCCTCCCAGGTGACGAAGTGCCGGCCATTGGGCAGTTCGCCGCGCTCGACCGGGTTGCCGTTGGAGAGCAGCACCGGCAGCGAGGCGCTGTCGCCGATCACCGTGGTCGAGAAGGTCGCCATCACGTCCGGGCGATCCGGGTAGAAGGTGATGCGCCGGAAGCCCTGCGCCTCGCACTGGGTGCAGAACATGCCGTTGGACAGATACAGCCCCTCCAGCGCGGTGTTGCTGGCCGGGTCGATCTCGACCTCGGTCTCCAGGCGCAGGCGATCGGGGGCCTCGGGGATGGTCAGCGAGGCGTCGTCGACACGGTACTCGGATTCACCGAGCTCCTGGCCGTCGATGGCGATGCGCTTGAGGCTGAGCCGCTCGCCGTCGAGCACCAGCGGTTGTCCCGGCGCGCCGTCCGGGTGACGTTCGAGATGCAGCACCGCGGTGACCCGCGTCGCCGCGGGCACCAGGTCGAACTTGAGCTCGACATGCGTGACGCGAAAGGCCGGTGGCTGATAGTCCTTCAGGTAGACCGGCTGCGGGGCGGCGTCGACGGGCTTGATCTCCGCTTCTTCGGAAATGCGCGTATCGGACATGGGACGAGTACTCCTGTACAAGGTTACCGGCATTGTACGGCGAGCAGGCCAGGAGTCTCAAAGTCGGCGCAGCGGATCCGTCGGTCAACGCCCTGTCCGGCGCGGGGCGCAGGACGCCTCGTCCAGCCGCCGCTGGGCCGCCGCATCGGCGGCCGCGGCGAACGGGCAGGCCCCCCGCGGCTCGGGACGGGTGATGATCCACAGGCCCAGCGCGAACAGGCCGACGATCAGCAACAGCCTGAGCACCAGCGCCCCCACGGTGAAGCCGATCACCAGCGACGAGACGACCAGCATGGTCGCCGCCATCCACTTGGCGTGGCGCGGGATGGCCCGCTCGTCTTCCCAGGCGAGGATCGGCGGCCCGAAGCGCGGGTGGCGGCGAATCCAGTTCGCGAAACGTGGCGACCCTCGCGAGGCCAGCCACACCGCCAGCAGCATGAAGCCGGTGGTTGGCATGACGGGCAGGAACAGGCCCACCACCCCGAGCGCAAAGCTGACGGCAGCCAGGCTTGCGTAGATGGCGTGCTTGAGGTTGGGCATGGGGCTTTCTCCCGAACGCGACGCTCCTAGCCTACCGGATTTCGCTTGCCGACGGATGGAGCGCATCGTCGCACCCGGCAGGCCCGCCGGCGCACGGGACACGATCGCCGGGCCCGAGCGGGGCACGCCTGGACACAACCGGACCCGACGATCGCCCGCCCATGAGACCCGATTCCCGCTCGGCGGGGAAATGAAAACCGGCTATCACCAGACTAGGCAAGATTCATCACGGCGCCAGCGCCTCAGTCGCGAAAGTTGTTGAACTGCAGCGGCAGCTCGATGGACTCATCGCCCTTGAGCAGCGCGATGGCCTGTTGCAGGTCGTCGCGCTTCTTGCCGGTGACCCGCACCTTGTCGCCCTGGATCTGCGCCTGCACCTTGAGCTTGGCATCCTTGAGCGTCTTGACGATCTTCTTGGCCAGCGGCTGATCGATGCCCTGACGCAGGACGATGCGCTGGCGCACCCGCACGCCGCCGGTCTCGGCGTCCTCCTCCTCGAGACAGCCGACATCGATGCCCCGGGCGATCAGACGGCCCTTCAGGAGGTCGAGCATCTGGCGCAGCTGGAACTCGGCCTCCGCCTCCATGAGCACGGCGTCGCTTTCCTCGGTGAAGCTCGCGTCGACACCGCGGAAGTCGAAGCGGGTGGTGAGCTCGCGATTGGCCTGGTCGACGGCGTTGGTGACTTCGTGCTTGTCGAGTTCGGACACGATATCGAAAGAGGGCATGACAGGACTCCGGAAGGTGAAAGGGCGGATCGGCGCCGGGCCATCCTAGCCGATGCGGCTCGGACTTTCAGCGGTGTCCGCCCCGCGCTCGGCCAGCGTCGCCACGGCCAGCGGCTTGTCCATCTGCCAGGCGGCGCAGCCATCGACATAGTAGTCGTCCAGCCAGCGGCGCGGCAGGTAACCCATGCGCCGATACAATCCCATGGCGACGCGGTTGTCGGCCCGGACTTCCAGGCTCAGGCGCTGCATGCCACGCTCGCCGGCGACCGCCTCCAGCGCAGCGAGCAGCCGCCGGCCCACGCCGCCGCCGCGCAGCGCGGGATGCACGCAGAAGGAATAGAGGCGCGCGGTGCGACTGTTGCGCCGGAACAGCAGGGTCCCGTAGCCCTGCAGCTCGCCGCGGTCATCGGCGACGACCCGGGTCACGGCATTGGCGCGCTTGAGCAGATGGGACAGTTGACGACGCGAGAAGCGATCGCCCTCGAAGCAGGCCTGCTCGAGCCGGCACAGGGCGTCGAGATCCTCGGGACAGGCATCGCGAAGCAGCGGTGGGTGCAGCGAATTCATGGGTCATTCCGAAACGGGCAGCGGCGGCATTGTCGGACGCCGAAAAGCGCCCTGTCATTGCCTGGTTGCATGAAATTATTTCACCGACATTCCGGCTTGTAGCGAGTGCCGGTCAAGTGCATGCTAGCGGCAATTTTGCCTCGTCCGGCTCCCCCTTGCACGCAGGAAACGCACCCATGGCTCCCTTGCGCATCGTCGTCGACCGCCTTTCCGACTGGCGCCCCTACTACCCCACCGAGGACCTGATCACTGCCGCCGACTACCTGGCCCGGGATGCCAACGGCGAGCAGGACGGCGCCACCCACGTCATCAACCTGTGCAGCGGTCTGGACTACCTCGAGACCGGCTACTATGTCTCGCTGCTCGCCCAGGCCCGCGGCCAGCGGGTGCTGCCCACGGTCGAGACGCTCAACCAGCTGTCGCGCAAGGCGCTGGTCGACCTGCAGCTGGAATCGCTGGCGCCGCTGATGGACGAGCTCGCCCGACGCGGCGCCCTGCCCGGCGAGGCCTTCACGCTGCGGGTGATGTTCGGCGAGTGTCTCGAGGAAGGCCTCGGCCGGCTGGCCCGCCGACTCTTCGAGCGCCTGCCCTGCCCGCTGCTCGAGGCACGCTTCCAGCGCCGCCAGGGGCTGTGGCGGCTGACCCGGCTCAAGCCGCTGGCGCTCACCGCCCTGCGCGGCGCGGAGCAGGACCTGTTCGCCCAGGCCCTGAACCGCCACTCGCGCAAGGTCTGGCGCACGCCCAAGGCGCGGCGGCGCTACCGTTATGACCTGGCGATCCTCGTCGACCCCGGGGAAGCGCTGCCGCCCAGCAACAAGAGCGCGCTCAAGCAGTTCATCCGCGCCGGGCGCCGGCTGGGCATCGACGTGTCGCTGATCACCAAGCGCGACGAGGGCCGGCTTGCCGAGTTCGATGCCCTGTTCATCCGCGAGACGACAAGCCTCGATCATCACACCTACCGCATGGCGCGGCGTGCCGAGCACGAGGGGCTGGTGGTGATCGACGACCCGCGCTCGATCCTGCGCTGCACCAACAAGGTCTATCTGCACGAATTGCTGCGCGCCAGGGGCGTGCCCGCCCCCGACGGGCTGCTGCTGTATCGTGACGATCTGCCGCGGCTGGCGGAGAAGGCCGCCGGCCTGCAGTTCCCGATGGTCCTCAAGGTTCCCGACGGGGCCTTCTCGCGCGGGGTGGTCAAGATCGCCTCCAGCGAGCAGCTCGTTCAGGAGGCCGAGCGGCTGTTCGCCTCCTCCGCCCTGCTGCTGCTCCAGGAATGGCTGCCCACCGACTTCGACTGGCGGATCGGCGTGCTCGACGGCAAGGTGCTGTTCGCCAGTCGCTACTACATGGCCCGCGGCCACTGGCAGATCTACGACCATTCCCGCGGCAAGACGCGCAGTGGCGGCTTCACCACCCACGTTCCCGAGGACGTGCCCAGGCCGGTGATTCGCGCCGCGCTCAAGGCCACCCGGCTGATCGGCGACGGCCTTTACGGGGTGGATCTCAAGCAGGTCGGCGAACGGGTGGTGGTGATCGAGGTCAACGACAACCCCAACCTCGACGCCGGCGTCGAGGACGTGGTGCTCGGCCCGCGCCTCTACGACACCGTGATGGCAGTGTTCCTCGAGCGCATGGAGGCCAACCGACGGCGGCCGGGGTAATGGGCCGCCGTCGGGACGACATCAGTCCACCACGACTTCATAGCCGGTGAACTTGCGCAGGTTGATCACCCCGGTGTCGAACATCAGGTACTGGCCCTTCAACCCCATCAGGATGCCGCCGACGGTCGGCGTCTTGTCGAAGTTGAGCGAGACCACCTTGGTGGGCGATTCGAGTACCGGATAGTCGAGCGCCACCGGGGCCTCGTCGAGGGTGCGGATGGCGTCCGCGCCGAAGCGTCCGCGCAGTTCGTCCAGACCCTCGGCCAGCCCCTCGAGCAGTCGGTCGCGCTCGGCGACCAGATCGAGCGGCGCCACGTCGCCCTTGAGCATCGCCCGCCAGTTGGTGCGGTCCGCCACCTCGCGCTTGAACAGCGTCTCGACGAAGCCCGACTGCTGACGCGTATCGACTTCGAGGATCGGCAGCGCCTGGATCGCTCCCTGATCCAGCCAGCGGGTGGGCACTTGGGTCCGGCGGGTAATGCCGACCTTGAGCCCCGAGGAGTTGGCCAGGTAGACCACATGCGGCCGGAAACAGTGGCGCTCGCCCCATTCGGGCTCGCGGCAGGTGCCGGCGAAATAGTGGCAGGTCTCGGGCTTGACGATGCAGGTGTCGCACTGCGCCAGCCGCTTGAAGCAGGGGTAGCAGTAGCCCTGACCGAAACTCTTGCGGGTGGCACGCCCGCAGTGGGTGCAGGCGATGGCACCGGTATGGGTCAGGGTGAGCCACTGCCCCAGCCGCGCATTGAGGTCCAGACGCAGCTCACCGGCGCGCAGGGTGTAGCGCGCCGGTGAGCCGTCGTCGCCGGGCTCGATCGCCATCTTGCGCAGGCAGCCCTGGCGGGTGATCAGTTCATCCACTTGATGCTGTCCTCGCCGCCGGCGCTGGACTGGCTGGAGCAGGAGCCCTCGAGATAGCCGACCCGCTCGTTCTCGGGCACGTTGTGCTCGATCTCGTAGCGCATGACGGCCTCCAGGCACAATTCGGTCTGCTCGGGGGTGAGAAGGCGCCCGTCGGGCCATTTGCGCAGCGCCACGGCCTGCTTGAGGCTCCGATAGATCTCGGGCGTCATCTGCTCGATCATGCGCGCGAAGGTCATGTCACTCATCGTCGTCAACTCCGGTAAATCCGAACTCCATTGTCTCACGCCGCGCCGGCGAACGTCTGCTCAGGCCGTCCGGGCCGGCGTTCGGCTGGCCCACAGGCCGATACCCAGCCCGATCAGCAGCCCGCCCAGGTGGGCTTCGTTGGCGACGTTGCCGAAGCCTACCGGGGCGGCGAAATCGGTCATGGTGAAGACCATCCAGCCGATCATGAACACCACCAGCATGGTCGGCACGAAAAAGCCGCTGTGCGGCCGCCGCCGCGCCATCAGCCAGACATAGCCCAGCAGCGCGTAATCGACGCCCGACATGCCGCCGAACAGCACCGTGCCGGTGGCGTACTGCGCCAGGTTCGAGCCCAGCGCGCTGGCCAGCACCACCCAGACGAAACGCCGCGAGCCGTGCAGACTCTCGATCTGACGACCGAAGTACCACAGCCACAGCATGTTGAAGATCAGGTGCATCCAGCCGAAATGCATCAGGGCCGGTGTCAGCAATCGCCACAGCTGGCCGGATGCCAGCGTCTCGCCCAGGGCACCGACCTGCACGCCGTTGCCGACCAGGGTCACGGGCACGATCGTCAACGCCGCCAGGAGCCGGTCGCCGAACAGTGCCATCAGGCCGAAAACCGCCACACACAGCACGACCAGCCCCGCCGCCGCCGGGGCCTCCGCCAGCACACCCTGGCGCCAGTTCGTGCCGGCACGCGGCTCGTCGGGGGCGACGGCGAGAGTATCTCCGCGCTGCCAGCGCTCGACCAGGCGCATCAGCGCTTCGTGCTGGCGGGGGTCGGCCAGCCACAGGACCTGCCCTTCTTCCTCGTGGCTGATGCGATGACCGATGCGTCGCGCCCACAGCGCCTGGCGCAGGGTGCGGGTATCGATATCGTGCGGAATGATCAGCACCTTGTGCATGACGAACCCTCAGACGATGGAAAGCAGGACAACCGCAGCGACAGGGCGACAAAAAGAAAAGTCCGGCGGAGGGGGCCGCCGGACAATGAGCAAGGGATCATTCAAGGGAACACTGACTCTGACGGGCGCTGCGGCGAGAAGTTTCATGACGACGCAAAAAATTGTGTAATTAATTGTAAAACCTTCAATCCAGGTCGATTTCCCAGGGTCGCGGCCGCGAACGCTCGTCCCGCGGCACCCGCAGCCAGACGAACTTGTCGGCGTCCAGCCGGGCCTCGCCGTCCCAGCGGTAGGCCACCAGCCGGCCGTACTTGACCGCGCTGTAGTCCAGGCAGGCGATGTTGGGCGCCGGCAGCGCCGGCACGCCCTCGCACCAGTAGTGCCCCAGGAACAGCGGCGGCTGCTCCGGCCCGTAGTAGGTCAGGCGCTGGCGCTCGCTCGCCGACAGCGGGCGCGATTCGAGATCCCCCGGCAGGTTGTCTGGCTGGAAGACCACATCGCCGTAGGTACGCGGATGGCGGGCCCAGAAGTGGGCGCGGAAGGTGCGCCGCGTAAAGCCGTCGCCGGACTGGATCTCGATGCCCTCGGGCAGGCGCAGGTGCGTGCCGCGGGTCAGCCGCTCGAGCACCCGGAAGGCGAAGCTGTCGGGGTCGGCCGAGGCATCCAGAAACGCCTCGTCGATTCGGGCGCTCGGGTACGCCGCCAGGAAGCGCTCGATCAGCGGCGCGTCCCAGCAGGCATGCACCACGCGCATGCCGTCGAGCTCGAGCAGCAGCGGAATCTCCATGAACCACGCCAGCACGTCTTCCCACTCGTCGGGATGATCGCGGTACTGCTCGAGCGTCTCGCGGATGATCCGATTATGGCGCGGCGTGTGTTCCCGCAGCCACTGGCAGCCGGTGCCGTCCGGACAGCGTCGGTTGTAGGCCAGGGCATTGAACTCATGGTTGCCCATCACGATATGGGCCTCGCCGGCTTCCACCATGTTGCGGGCGATCGACACGGCCAGACGAATGCGCGGCCCCCGGTCGATCAGGTCGCCCAGAAACACCGCCTTGCGCCGCGGATGGCGATAGACGCCATCCTGGCGGTGATAGCCCAGCTTCTCGAGCAGGGCGCCCAGCGTGGCGCCACAGCCGTGCACATCACCGATCAGGTCATAGCCTTCGATACCGCCGCTCATGCTCATCTCATTCCCCCAGCCGGCTGCTCCAGCCGAGCTTGCTGCGACAGATCTCGTAGTAATTATGTCCCCGCGGATGGATCAGCGTGAGCCGCTGGGGCTTGCGGCGCACATAGAGGATGTCGCCGGGCTTGGACACCACCTGGGTCTGGCCGTCGCAGCTGACGTGCGGATAGGCCTCGTTGGTCTCGCCGATATGCAGGGTGATCTCGCTGGCGGCATCGACCACGATCGGCCGGCTCGACAGGGTGTGGGGAAACATCGGCACCAGGGTGATGGCCTCGAGCCCGGGGTGGACGATCGGCCCCCCGCCGGACAGCGCATAGGCGGTGGAGCCGGTGGGCGTGGCGATGATCAGCCCGTCGGAACGCTGGCTATAGACGAACTGGCCGTCGACGAACAGCTCGAACTCGATCATGCGCGCCGCCTTGCCGGGATGCACGACGACATCGTTGAGCCCGTCGGCGGTACCGACCAGCGAGCCGTTGCGGAACACCTCGGCGTCCAGCAGGAAGCGTTGCTCGCTGTCGTAATGTCCGTCCAGCACCGCACCGACCTTGTCCTCGACATCGTCGGGCGAGATATCGGTCAGAAAGCCCAGCCGACCGCGATTGACGCCGAGCACCGGGGTGCCGCTCAGGCACATGGCGCGCCCGGCCCCCAGCAGGCTGCCGTCGCCGCCGACCACGATCACCAGGTCGCAGATATCGCCCAGCAGACGCCGGCTCGACTCCTGCTGGCCGTGATCCAGCAGCACGGTGGCGGTACGATCCTCGATGATGACATGATGCCCCCGGGCACTCAGGAAACGGATCAGGCGCCGCAGCGTCTCGACCACCTTGGCACTGCCCAGGCGGCCGATGAGACCGATGTTCTTGAAGGGTTGCATGCATGTTCCCCAGCCACGTCGAGCGGGTCATTATGCGGGCAGGGCGGGGTCCGGGCAAACGCCGCCGGCGCGCCCCGGGGCAATCACCGTTGGCGTTGACGAGGACGCCGGAGGCAGGCTGGAGAGGAGGTCCGATGCCAGGGCCGAAAAGAGTTCCCTTCAATTTCGGCATTCCCGCCATCCATGGCGGTCAGATGGCATCGGTAGCGCCCAGGGAAGGGTCTACAGCGCCTCCTCGCAAGCCTGCCGTCGGCTCAGCCCGAGTCATGTTTCAGCGATCCGCAATGTAGCCTTGGGCCCGCCGGCGGGTGCCCGCCGCCACGCACACCGTCCCACACCCAGGAGAGACGCCGATGCCTCATCCGCGGGAACTCGAGATCGACGCGCGGCTGCGCCATCCGGTGGTCCGCGACCTGGCCTGGCTGCTGCAGGCGCCCGACCTGCTCGACACACCCTACCCCGGTCGCCCACGGCTCGGCGAGCTGGCACTCGATGATCCCGAGCGGCGTCAGGCCTGGCTGCGGGCTCTGGAGCAGCAGCCCGGCGAGCTCGAGCAGGCGGTCGCCCACCGCCTGGGCGGGCGGCTGGGCCTCTATCACGAGGCGCTCTGGCATTTCCTGATCGCCCGGGCGCCCGGCACCCGGCTGCTGGCCACCAACCTGGCGATCCGCGACGCCCGGGGCGTGACGCTCGGCGAGCTCGACCTGCTGTATCGCCGTCGCGGCGACGCCGCCGTCGTGCACCTGGAACTGGCGATCAAGTATTACCTGGGACTGGAAACGGGCCCGGGCGGCAGCACCGCGCCGGCGCGCTGGATCGGCCCGGGCTGCGCCGACTCGCTGGCCATCAAGAGCCGACGCGCCCTGACCCATCAGCTGACGATGAGCCACCGCCCCGAGGCGCGGGAGCGACTGGCGGCGTACGGCGACGCTGACGTGGAGCGGCGCCTGGCCCTGCTGGGCGTGCTGTTTCGCCCGGTCGTCACGCATGACGGCAACGCCCTGCCCCTGCCGCACGGCACCACCGCCGACGCCCTGATCGGCGAGTGGCTGCCGCTGAGTGCCTGGGCCCGCCACTCCGGCGGGCTCGCCGCCCCCGTGCGCGGCGCCTTTCTCGACAAGCCACACTGGCTGGCCCCGCCGCCCGACGACCGGCTGATGCCTCTGGGCGCCCTGACGGGCGCCCTGCTGGCACGCTTTCGCGCACGCCGGACACCCTGCCAGCTGACCCTGCGCGAGGCCGACGGTGCACGCCGTCGGGTCTTCGTGGTGCCCGACGGCTGGCCGCACCTGATCCCGCTGATGCCGCGCTGAGCCCTTTCTCGGCGCTTCAGTCCGCGATCAGCAGGACCTTCATGGCCTTTTCCTCGGCGGCATTGCCGAAGACCTGGTAGGCCGTCTCGATGTCATTCAGATCGAAGCGGTGGGAAATCAGCTCGGCGGGCTGCAGCTTGCCGCCCTGCAGGGTCTGCAGCAGCATCGGAGTGGTGTTGGTGTTGACCAGCCCGGTGGTCAGCGTCACGTTCTGGATCCACAGCTTCTCGATGTGCAGCTCCACGCTCCTGCCGTGCACGCCGATGTTGGCGATATGCCCGCCCGCGGCGACGATCGACTGGCAGACATCGAAGCTCGCCGGCACGCCCACCGCCTCGATCGCCACATCCACGCCCTTGCCGTCGGTCAGCGCCAGGATGGCATCGACCGCCGGGCCCTGCCGGGCATCGACGACGTCCGTGGCACCCAGCCGGGTGGCCATCTCGAGGCGTGCCGGGTCCATGTCGGTCACGATGATCCGTGCCGGCGAGTAGAACTGCGCGGTCAGCAGGGTCGCCATGCCGATCGGCCCGGCACCCACGATCGCCACCGTGTCCCCGGGCTTGACGCGGCCGTTGAGCACGCCGATCTCGAAGCCGGTGGGCAGAATGTCGCTGAGCATCACCAGCGCTTCCTCGTCGGCATCAGGCGGCACCGGATACAGGCTGTTGTCGGCATGCGGAATGCGCACGAACTCGGCCTGGGTGCCATCGATCAGGTGGCCGAGAATCCAGCCGCCGTCCTCGCAGTGGGAATACAGCTGACGCTTGCAGGCCGGGCAGCGGCCGCAGGCGGTGATGCACGAGATCAGCACGCGATCGCCGGGCTTGACGTTGCTCACGGCATCGCCCACCTCCTCGACGACCCCCACGCCCTCGTGGCCCAGCGTCAGGCCGGCCGGCACCTCGGGAACATCGCCCTTGAGGATGTGCAGGTCGGTCCCGCAGATGGTGGTATAGAGGATCCGCACCACCGCATCGGTGGGCTTGTCGAGGGTCGGACGGGGCTTGTCCTGCCAGGCTTTCCTGCCGGGGCCCTGATAGACGAGTGCTTTCATGGAAACGCTCCTGAACGTGGCAATGACAGGCTGTCATCCGTTCAGGAGCATGGCGCATGGGGCCGAAGGCGTCTTGACGCGAGTCAGCCTCCGGCGCGGTTGCGCGCGCCGGAACTGACCGGGATCAAGGCGTCACGCGACACCGGGCAGACGGCGTCGCGTCCACCATTCGTTGACCAGCAGCGAGGCGAGGATGATGGCACCGCCGGAGGCCAGCCGCACGAGATCGGCATCACGATTCCAGATCAGCAGGTTGACCACCAGACCGGCGGGAATCAGCGCGTTGTTCATGATCGCCAGCGCCCCGGCATCGACCCGCGTGGCACCCTTGTTCCACAGGAAATAGCCGAGCCCCGACGCGACCAGCCCCAGCCACAGCAGCACGCCCCACTGGACGCCCGTGTCGGGGAGCGTCGCCGTGCCCAGCAGGCCATAGGCCAGGGCCACCAGAAGCAGCGCCCCGAGATAGAACCAGCCGAACACGCTGCGCTGGGGGACCTCGGCGAGCAGGCGAACGGCCAGATGCCGGTAGGCGACCTGGCCGACGGCGAAGCACAGGTTGGCCCCCTGCACGACCAGAAAGCCCAGCCAGAAGGACTCGCTGACGCCCTGATAGCGGATCACCGCCGCGCCCGCCACCGCAATCGCCGCCGTGAGCAGGTAGAATGGGGAAAAGCGCCGGGCCATGGCATCGTCCAGCAGGGCGACGTACACCGGGGTGAAGATGGTGAACAGCAGCACCTCGGGCACGCTCAGCAGCAGGAAGGACTGGTAGAAGAAGATGTACATCAGCCCCAGCTGCACTGCCCCGACGGCCATCAGCAGCAGCTTGACCCGATGGGGCACCGCGTGCGGCCGCAGGAAGGGCAGGAACAGCAGGCTGGCCAGGCCGATGCGTATCAGCACGGCGAGGTAGCTGTCGACCTGGCCGGCGAGATAGACGCCGATCAGCGAGAAGGAAAACGCCCACAGGGCCGTGACACCGATCAGGTAGGACATGACGCAATCATCCGAGAGAGAAGCTGTCGAGCCGGCAATGGTAGCGCTGCGCCGCCACCTCCTGTCAACGTCGGAAGTTTATTTTAGTTCACTGCCCGGTGCGCGCTCGCAAACCGGCTGGGCGGGAAACGGCGAAGGCCGCGTAGCGGTCACCACCGATGAGGATGGCAGTGTGGTCTTCACCGAAAGCGGCCGGTTTCACCCGGCCGTCGCCCCCGACGCGCCGGCGGTGAGCTTTCGCAACGTGTTTCGCTGGAGGTTTCTGGCCGACCGGGTCAGCCTGGCGCACGAGCGCCGCGGCGCAGAAGCCGCCGTACGACTGTTCGACCTGGCGCCGGAAGACACCGCCAACACCTGGGCATCGTGCCATGACCATCTCTGTGGCGATGATCGCTATCGGGCAAGGCTTGTATTGGGGCCACTGGGATTCGATCTGCGCTGGACCATCGAGGGGCCGCGCAAGGATGAACATCTACATTATCGCTATCGGCGGGCGGCGTCGGCCGGCGTGCGCTGACCGACGCCCGGGAGTGTAACGGGAGAGAAAGCCGGCTTACTTGTGCAAACGGGCCTTGCTCATGCCCCAGCAGACCAGCTTGGCCATCACCCAGCCTGCCAGCAGCAGCAGTAGCACCGTCAGCAGCATGGAGACCGGCTTGACGATGCAGGTCGCCCCCACCACGGCGGCGGCGGTGCACCACACCCAGCGGTCGTCCTGGCTACGCAGTACCCGGGGAATCCGGCGTTCGACGAACTGGCCGAACCCTCCTTCCCAGCCTTTCCAGGTCAGAAACAGGATCACGGCGAATGCGATCAGCCAGATCACGGTCACGGTCATTTATCAGCTCCTGAGAGATCACACGAACTCGGTATCACGGGTATCGTCAACGTACGCGCACTCCGGGGCGCACGATCGATGACGAGGGAATCATGTCGGCGGAGCATCACGGCCTCGCCGTGTCTCGCGACACGGCAGGAAGCGTTCCGGGCAAACGCGGTGACGGGAGACGGTCGAACGGTCTCGTGGATGCCATGAAGGCCCTGCCGGATGTCCTGACGGCAGGGTACCCCCGCCCCGGGAGACGCGCAACCAACGCGGCGGCGCTCACGGTGCGGCCATGCGCCGCCCGCTCGGTGGCACGAACGCCGTCGCCCGACACCCTCCTGCCCCGGCACCGAAGCCCGGCGGACGACGCCTGACGGGGGCTGCAGCCCGCCTTGTTGAATCACGGTCATGTCGTGCCGAGGGGACATGAAAAAATTCCCCCCGCCCCTGACAGCCCCGGGGCGAGACGTTACCATGAGCCTGACATGCACATACCGAAAGGTTCATCACATCATGCAGATTGCGCAGAATTCCGTTGTCGCGTTCCACTACACCCTGACCAACGACGCGGGTGAAGTGCTGGACAGCTCGGAAGGCCGCGAGCCGCTGACGTATCTTCACGGTGCCGGGAACATCATTCCGGGGCTCGAGAAGAAGCTGGAAGGTCACCAGAGCGGCGATAAGCTGCAGGTGGACGTCAGCCCCGAGGAAGGCTACGGCGAAAAGCAGGACGCCCTCGTCCAGGAAGTGCCGCGCGACGCCTTCCAGGGTGTCGAGAGTGTCGAGCCGGGCATGCAGTTCCAGGCTCAGACCCAGGGTGGCCCGCTGATGGTCACCGTGACCAGCGTGGAAGGCGACACCGTCACCGTCGACGGCAACCATCCGCTGGCCGGCCAGCAGCTCAACTTCGACGTCGAGATCGCCGAAGTACGTGAAGCCTCCGCCGAGGAAATCGAGCACGGCCACGTGCACGGCGAAGACGGCCACGAGCACTGAGGATCCACGTTCCGCCAGCGGCGGACACGTGACCTGACGGGGCAGCCTCTGGCTGCCCCGTTTTCGTTTATCGGGCCCGTCCCGCCCCCTCCCCCTCGAGCCGCCGAAGCGTCCGATACCCGCCCCAAAGCCGGGTCGCGGTAGTGATCAGGCAGGCAATGGTGAACACACCCGACAGCACGACGAAATGCCCCGGCCACAGGCAGAAGGCCACGAAGGCCAGGATGGTTTCCGTGCCCTCGGTGAGCCCGTCGAGGTAGAAGAAGGCCTTGTGGGGAAAGTCCGGCCGCTCGAGCCGGTGACGCGCGGCCACGATGGCAAAGGCCAGGAAGGAGCTGGCGGTGCCCATGAAGGCGAACAGCAGCCAGGCGGCCGCCAGGGCATTCGCGGCGGGGTCGGCCAGCGCGAAGCCGAGCACCACGGCGGCGTAGAAGACGAAGTCCAGGCCGATGTCGAGAAAGCCCCCGGCGTCGCTGGCCCGCCGGGTGTGACGCGCCAGGGCGCCGTCCAGGCCGTCGGCCAGGCGGTTGAGCAGGATGACCCCCAGCGCCGCACCAAACCATTGACCGGCCAGCAGCGGCAGTGCCAGCAGCCCGACGGCAAACCCGCCGACCGTGACCTGCCCGGGCGTGATGCGCATCCGGGCCAGCCCGCCGGCCAGGTAGCGCAATGGCGGCTGGGCCCAGCGGGCCGTCCAGCGATCCAGCATGTCGTCTCCTCGTCGTCAGTCGCGAGCGGCGCCGCGCCGGCGCCAGGCGAAATAGCGCCCCAGCAGTCCCAGCAGCCGATCGGGCTTGTGGGCGTTACGCCAGGCGCCAGCCGTGGCCTTGGCGGCCTCCGCATAGGTGGGATAGGCATGGATCGTGCCCAGCAGCTTGCCGAGGCCGAGGCCGTGAGTCATGGCGAGGGTGAACTCGGCCAGCAGCTCCCCGGCGGCATCGCCGACCACGCTCACGCCGAGGATGCGATCCTTGCCGGGCACCGTGAGCACCTTGATGAAGCCCTCGGTCCGCCCGTCGACGATCGCCCGGTCGAGTTCACTGAAGGCGTAGCGGGTCACCTCGAAGGCCACGCCCCGGGCGGTGGCCTCCTGCTCGTTGAGGCCCACCCGCCCGACTTCGGGTTCGGTGAAGGTCAGGGTCGGCAGATTGCGGTCATCGACCGCAAAGCGCCGGAACTCGCCGAACAGGGCGTTGATCGTGGCGTGCCAGGCCTGATGCGCCCCGGCATGGGTGAACTGATGGGGGCCGGCGACATCGCCGCAGGCCCAGATGTTGGCCTGCAGGCTGCGCAGGGTGGCATCGACCGTCACGGTGCCCCGGGGACCGAGCTCGATGCCCAGCGCCTCGAGCCCCAGCCCCGCGACGTTGGCCTCGCGACCCACCGCCAGCAGCAGATCGGAGAACGGCAGCCGCTGCCGGGCGCCCTCCCCCGACTCGACCACCAGACAGCGCCCGCTCGGCATGGCCGCATCGCGCTCGACCCGCAGCGCCCGGGTCTGCAGGTGAACCTCGACTCCCTCGGCGACGAGACGCGCGCGCAGCGGCTCGCTGACGTCCGCATCCTCGCGCGGCAGCAGTCGCGCGGCGCGCTGCACCAGCGTGACCCGGCTGCCCAGGCGTGCGAAGGCCTGGCCCAGTTCACAGCCCACCGGGCCGCCGCCCAGCACCAGCAGGTGCTCGGGCAGGCGCTCGAGCCGCCAGAGCGTCTCGGTGGTCAGGTAAGCGCCCGCCTCGAGCCCCGGCAGGTCGGGAACGCGCGGACGCGCCCCGGTGGCGAGAATCACGTGACGGGTGGTCAGCACCCGCTCGCCCACTCTCACCTCCCAGGGGGTCTGCAGGTACGCCGCCCCTTCGACCACCTCGACGCCCAGCCCCCGATACCGTTCGGGGCTGTCATGGGGCGCCACCGCCTCGATGGCCCGGTGCACGCCGGCCATCACCGCGGCGAAGTCGACGCGCGGCCCCTCGACCTCAATGCCCCGCGCCGGCGCCTCGCGCACCCGCTGGGCCAGCCGCGCGGCGCCTATCAGCGCCTTGGACGGCACACAGCCGGTGTTCAGGCAGTCCCCGCCCATGCGCTCGCGCTCGACCAGCGCCACCCGGGCCTGCAGGGCGCTGGCGATATAGCTGGCCACCAGGCCGGCCGAGCCGGCGCCGATCACCACCACGTCGTAGTCGAACCCTTTCGGCCGTGGGTAGCGCTTCGTCAGCCGGCGCCGCTCGAGCCAGGTCGCACCGCGCCGGGCGAGCAGCGGGAACACACCCAGAAGCACGAACGAGGCCACCAGGGTGGGCGACAGCACGTCACCGACCGCATCGACCTCGCCGAGCGCGCGCCCGGCATTCACGTAGACCACGGTGCCCGGCAGCATGCCCAGCTGGCTGACCCAGTAGAAGGTGCCGGCCCGCATCCGCGTCAGCCCCATCACCAGGTTGATCACGAAGAAGGGAAACAGCGGTACCAGCCGCAGCGTGAACAGGTAGACGGCCCCCTCGCGGCGAATGCCGTCGTTGATGCGTTGCAGCTGGCGGGCGAAGCGCCGCTCGACACTCTCCCGGGCCAGCCAGCGCGCGACCAGAAAGGCCAGCACGGCACCGATGCTGCTGGCAAACGAGACGATGACCACGCCCTGCACCAGGCCGAACAGCGCCCCCGCCAGCAGGGTCAGCAGCGCCGCGCCCGGCAGCGAGAGTGCCGCCATCAGCACGTACCCCGCGAAGAAGCCGCCGGCCACCGCCAGCGGCTGGGCGGCGAACCACGCCTGAAAGTCGGCCTGACGCGCCTTGAGGGTTTGCAGCGTCAGCCAGTCATCGGCGCCGGCCCAGAAGAACAGCGCGATGACTAGCAGCAGCGCGAGCAGGGCAGTCAGGCGAGATCGCGTCACGGGGGACTCCTCGTCGGTAGAAGGTAAGGTGCATCCATCAAGCCATGCGCACCGTACCGTTATACTGACGAACTCGCGTTGCGGATTCACGCGAGCGCCCTTCATCGACGATTCAAGAGGTTCCTGCCATGCGTCTCGCGACCCTGACCCTGCTGCTCGTGCTGGTCGCCGGGAGTCTCCCGGCCCAGGCCGGGGAGACCCGCATCGCCACCTTCGCCGGCGGCTGCTTCTGGTGCGTCGAAGAGGCCTTCGACCAGGTCGATGGTGTCGTCAGCACCACCTCGGGCTACACCGGCGGCGACCAGCGCAACCCGACCTACCAGCAGGTGTCGGCGGGCGGCACCGGCCACGCCGAAGCCGTGAAGGTGGTCTACGACCCGCAGCAGGTGGACTATGCCACCCTGCTGCAGGCGTTCTGGCACAACATCGACCCCTTCGCCGAGAACCGCCAGTTCTGCGATGTCGGCAGTCAGTATCGCAGCGCGATCTTCTATCACGACGAGCAGCAGAAGCAGCTCGCCGAACAGAGCCGGGACGCTCTGGCCAAGCGCTTCGATCGTCCGATCAAGACGCAGATCGTCCCTGCCGGCGACTTCTGGGCAGCCGAGACCTACCACCAGGACTACTACCGCAAGAACCCCATCCGTTATCACTTCTACAAGGCCGGCTGCGGTCGCGAGGCACGCCTGAAGGAGATCTGGGGCGACCAGGCCGGCCGCCCCGGCGAGTGAAGCGCGGGATTATCCCCCCTGGGCGGTGGCGGCCTGCGGGCGCCGCTCGCGCCGCCACAACCACACCGCCGTGGTCAGCGTCACCAGCAGCACCAGCCAGGAGCCCGCCACCACCGCCGGCCAGCCGCCGGCCTGCCACCAGGGTTCCAGATAGAAGCCGCCGAGACTCGCGCCCAGGTAGTAGCACACCAGGTACAGGGCCGAGGCGGTCCCGCGCGCCTGGGTCGCCTGCCGACTCACCCAGCTCGAGGCCATCGAGTGGCAGAAGAAGAATCCGAAGGCGTTGATGGTCAGCCCCGCCAGGATGCCGGCCAGCGACTCGCTGAGCGTGACCAGGCTGCCCAGCATGAAGATGCCGATCCCCAGCAGCATGCACAGCGGCTGGGCCAGCCGCTGTGCCACGCGCCCGGACAGCGCCGAGCCCAGGGTGCCGCCGAGGTAGGTGACGAAGATCATCCCCAGCCACTGGGTGGTCAGGGCGTACGGCGCCTCGCTCAGGCGAAACGTCATGTAGCTGTACTGGTTGATGAAGATCAGGAAGTTCAGCCCGCCGATCAGATAGGCCGCCAGCAGCAGCGGGTTGCCCAGGTGGGCGCGCATGCCGCCGAGTGCCACGTCGAGCCGCAGCGAGGCCGGCCGGAAGTTGCGCGCCGGCGGCAGCAGCCGCCAGAAGACCGCCAGGCAGACCAGGCTCAGCGCCCCGACGGTCAGGAAGCTCGCCTGCCAGCCGCCGTACTCGCCGGCAAAGCCGCCGACCACCCGACCGCCGATGCCGCCCAGGGTATTGGCGCTGATGTACAGCCCCACGGCCAGCATCAGGGCGCGCCGGTCGAACTCGTCCCCCATCCAGGCAATCGCCACCGCCGGCAGTCCGCCCAGGGCCAGCCCCTGCAGGGCCCGCAGAACCAGCAGGCTGGTGAAATCAGGCACCCAGGGCAGCAATAGCGAGCACAGCGCCGCTACCAGCAGGCTCACGCGCATGATCGCGCCGCGGCCGATAGCGTCGGAGAGTGGGCCGTAGATCAGCAGTGAACCGGCCAGGGTCAGCGTCGCCACGCCCATGACCATGGCGCTGGACAGCGTCGAGACACCGAACGCCATCCGCAGGTCGGGCAGCAGCGGCTGGGCGGCATACAGATTGACGAAGACGGTGAAGGAGCCCAGGCAGAGTGCCAGCGTGGCACGCCACCAGTCGCGACTGTGCGCTTCGATCATGTGTCTCTCCAGCAGTGACGGGCGCATAGCATCGCCCATCGCGCTATCATCGGCCAAATAGTGCTTGAAGATGATAACGATCGGATTTTGTGATGCCCCTGCCCTTCGACCTGCGGGCCCTGCGCGTCTTCCTCGCCGTGGCCGACCACGGCGGCTTCACGCGCGCCGCCCGCGCCCTGCATCTGGCCCAGTCCGCGGTCAGCCAGACCGTCGCCACGCTCGAGTCACGCCTGGAGCTGACGCTCTTTCACCGCCACGAACGACGCATCACCCTGACGCCGGAAGGCGAATTGCTGCGGGACAAGGCGCGCGCCCTGCTGGAACATGCCGACGCGGTACACCTGGCGATGCGCGAGGTTCACGGGCTGGTCAAGGGGGAGGTGCGCATCGGGATTCCCTCGATGCTGGGCTCGTACTACTTCCCGCCGCTGCTGATGGGCTTCAAGGCCCGCCATCCGGGGATTCGCCTGACGGTCGTGGAGGCCGGAACGCGGCGCCTGCAACGGATGATCGCCGACGGCGAGCTCGACCTGGGCGTGGTCATCTCGGCCCCCGAGCTGACGTCGCTGGAGCAGCATGAGTTGCTCAGCGAGGAGATGGTGGTCTGCGTGCCGCGGGAGCATCGCTTTGCCGCACGCCGGAGCGTGACCGCCGAGGAGGTCTTCAACGAGCCGCTGGTGCTCTTCCAGGACGGCTACTTCCACCGCGAGTTCGTCGACCGCCTGGCCGGCGAACTCGGGCGTCAGCCGCAGATCGCCTTCCAGTCCAACCTCATCGCGCTGACCAAGGCGATCGTGCGCCAGGGCTTCGGCATCACCACCTTCCTGCGCCGGGTGGTGACCGAGGCGGATCTCGCCGCGGTATCCCTGGATCCGCCCGCCTGGCTCAACCTGTCGCTGGCCTGGTCACGCGGCGCCTATCTGTCCCGTGCGGAAAGTGCCTTCGTCGACTTCGTGCTCGAACATCGCGACCAGCTGTGACGCCCGCCGCTCACTCGCGGGCCAGCAGCCACCGCTGGGCCAGCTCCACCCGCGGCAGCGGGCGCCGCGCCTGCCAGTAGTAGCGGCGCCAGTAGACGTTGTCGAGCCGCGAGAGCTTCACTCCCCGGGAGGTGGAGGCATGCAGGAAACGCCCGCTGCCGACATAGACCCCCACATGGTTGTAGGGCCCGGGCGGACGGAAGAAGACCAGGTCGCCGGCCTTGAGATCGTCGCGAGTGACCTGCTCACCCTCACGTACCTGGTCGTCGGTGGTGCGCGGCAGGGTCACCGCAAACGCCTCGCTGAAGATGCGCTGCATCAGTGCCGAGCAGTCGATGCCGTGGCGGCTGTCTCCGCCCAGCACATAGGGGGTACCGACCCAGCGCTCGTGCTCGTCGAGCAGCGCCTCGCGGACCAGCCCGGGCGACGCCCGCCGGAATCGCAGCACCTGCTCGGCCAGACGATCGGCGGGTCCGTCGCTTCTCGGTGACGGCCCCGCAGCCGACTCGCGCGGCGCGGCGGACTGGGTTGACGGTGTGGCGGCACAGCCGGCCAGTAGCCCGGCCATTGCCAGGGCGGACACGCAGACACGAAGCATCCAGCGACCCCATCGCGACGCAGGAACCGACCCGCCGTGACTTCCACGGGCAGCATGTCGCTGGGGGAGTGATGCCCGGGCACCACTCCCTCAGCGGCCTGATGTCGGCCCTGACCGAACAGTGAATTGGTGCGGGACTTGCGCCCCGAACCCTCCGACCGATGATAGGCAAGCCCGACGGGCTTGTCATCCGCGACCAACGGCTGCCCGGGGGCGTGTCAGTGCAGCGTGCGGGCATCGCCCGGCAGGGTGTCGATGTGCAGGGGCGACGAATGACGCGGCCGGGTCCCGGGAAAGTCGAGGCTCGCCCAGGCACCGGCCAGCGGCGGCGCCCCGCTCAGCCAGGCCGTCAGCGCCTGCCGGAAGCTGTCGAGCAGCGCCTGGCGGTCCTCGGTCTCGCCCATGAAGAAGGAAAAGCCGGCATACAGGCCGCGGGCATAGTCCCGCCAGTTGCCATAGTGCGTGCGGGCCAGGCCCAGGGCGGTGTCCAGCAGCGCCTCGTAGGTATCGCGATCGAGCCAGCCCATGCCCCGGCCGGCCGCGGCGATGTCCACGGCCTGGGCGACGTCCCAGGCGGTCATGTCGATGTCGTTGCAACCGTCGACATTGTCCCGCACCCGCCGCAGCCGCAGCAGGTGATTGCGCGCCTCCTCGTCGCAGTCACCGGACTCGAGGATGGCGATCTCCTCGTCGAGTCGTCGCGCATTGAGGGTGTAGGGCGCGTAGTTGATCTGGTATTCCTGACGATCGCCCACCTCGAGCAGGAACGTCAGGAAGTCGCCGAGTTCCGCGGCACTGTTCAGGGCGTACTGCGACTCCAGCCATTCACCCAGTGCCGTCTGCTCATGGCGGCTTTCCGGCTGCGGTTCCGCCCAGGGGCCGGCATTGAGCGGCCCCGCCAGCGCCAGCGCGGTGAACCGCTCCAGCGAGGGGCGCGGGCCGGGCTCGCGCCAGGCCACCTGCCGCCAGTCCAGCCAGTGAAACGGGCTGCCCGGATCGTCGCGGTGCCAGCGGATCTCGTGAATCAGCGTATCGTCGGGCAGCTCGGGCAACGCCGCCTCCCAGACCGCCCAGGCATCGAGCAGCCGCCGCGCGTCGGGGTAGAAGCGGCACAGCACGCCCCGCAGCGACTCGGTCAACGCGGCGATGCCGTCAGGGTCGAAGTCACCGCTGTCACTCGCCATCAGCAGGTAGAAGGCGTATTTCTCGGCCATGTAGATCGTGGCCGCGTGGCGGGCACAGCGTTTGAGGCCGTCGCGCTGGGCCACCGCCTCGGGCGCCGGACGGCCGAACCCGGTTTCCAGCGAGGGCAGCGTGCCGTGCATCGCGTCCGCGGCTAACTGGTTGAGATGATGCACCTGAGCCGGCAGCCAGAACCGTGCCATGCCCTGCACGCCCTCGTCGGGAAAGAGTCCCAGCGTCTCCTGCAGATAGCGGCGCACGTCCTGCTGCCGCGAGACCTCGATGGGCGTGACCACCCCCTGCCGGTAGAGCAGGTCGGGTTCGCGCACCGAGGCCAGCGCCAGCAACCAATGACGCGCCTCCTGCCGCCAGCCACGCATCGCCCGGCGCGAGGCCTCCCGAGCCGGCTCGTCGAGCAGTTCGGCCAGCGGCACCCGCCAGGGACTGAGCGGCGAGTGCAGCAGCAGGGCCCAGTCCCGGGCGTGCGAGGCCATGCCATCGCGCCCGTCGAACAGGCTGCGCCCTCGCTGATAGGCCAGGGTGACGGCGGTCCAGTCGCTGTAACGCCGCATCAGCAGGTCGGCCGCATGTCCGGCGAACTGCTCGGCTTCCTCGGGCTCGAGCCAGCCCAGGGCGGCACCCGCACAGGCCAGATCCACCAGTCGCAGCCAGTCCCAGGCCGCCCACTCCAGCGGCTCGCCCCGCGACAGAAACCCCAGCATGACCTTGCCGTAGCGGCGCTGCTCACCCAGCCCATTGAGCCATGCCTGACGCGCGTCGCCGTCCATCTCGAGCAGCCGCGCCGCATCGATGTCCCAGCTGTAGCGATGCCCCTGCGAGGCCAGCCACAGCAGCACGCGGATCAGCTCGTCGCGCCCGCGGATCTGCCAGCCCTGATCCAGCCAGGTCGCGGCATCCGGCCAGTCGGGAAGGCGGCTCGGCGGCAACACCAGCAATGGCGCGAAGGCGGCGCGAATTCGCCAGGCGCCCGGCGCCTCGGGCCACGGCGTGCCCGAAACGCGGCGGTTCAAGGCGTCGTCCAGATGCGCCCAGGTAACGCCATCACCCTCGGCCTCGAGAGCCGACAGGGCCTCGCCGGCCAGCGCAAAGGCCTCGTCGCCATGGTGCCAGCCCGCATCGCGGCGTGCCTGGCGCAACGCCTCCAGCCAGGCGTCCAGGGTGTCGTGATGCTGATGAATGTCACGGCCCAGGGCATGCAACCAGGCTTCCACGCGCTCGACGGGCAGCCACCGGGCCGCCGCGGCCAGTGCCAGCAGTTCCAGCGCCTCCAGCTGCGTCTGCGGATTGGCACGCCCTCCGGGGAAGGCTTCAAGAAGCCGCCATGCCAGCTCGCCGCGCTCCGGCACGCCCAGCTGGACGAGCCGCTCGGTGGCCAGGGCCGGTTCCAGCGATGTGGGATCGGGGTCAAAGGTCCAGCCACATAACACCAGCTGTTGGGCCCACCAGGCATAGAGCGGATCGACCAAGGCACACCTCTGTTGATTGGCATGAGCGGAAATTCGGGCGAGATAGTGTAGCGGAATCCCCGGCGTTCGCCGATGGCCATGACGCCCTTCGCGGCACACGTCGCGTCATGCCGGCTTGCCGGATTCACCTTCCGTGTACGACGCTTTCAACAAGCGTGCGGTCTCGGCGCCCCGCGGGACGCCGAATGAGCGTGCCGCTCCTCGCATTGCCCTTCACCCGGTACCCAGGAGGTCAGCATGAACAACGCCCAGCTCAATGAACTCAAGCAGCGCTACGTCGCCAGCGGCGCCGCCAGTCCGGCCACGCAGTTCGCCGACCGTGCGGAAAACGCCGAACTCTGGGACGCCGACGGCAAGCGCTTCATCGACTTCGCCGGCGGCATCGGCGTACTCAACATCGGGCACCGTCATCCCAAGGTGGTCGAGGCGGTCAAGGCCCAGCTCGACAAGGTGATGCATACCTGCCAGACGGTGATGCCCTACGAGGGCTACGTGCGGGTGGCCGAGCGGCTCAGCCAGCTCACGCCGGTGCGCGGCCATGCCAAGGTCATGCTCGCCAACTCCGGCGCCGAGGCCCTCGAGAACGCCGTCAAGGTCGCGCGCGCCGCCACCGGCAGGAACAACGTCATCTGCTTCGACGGCGGCTATCATGGCCGCACCTTCATGACCATGGCGATGAACGGCAAGGTCGCCCCCTACGCCACGGACTTCGGCAGCATGCCGGGCAACGTCTTCCGCGCGCCCTACCCCGTGCCCTATCACGGCGTCAGCGAAGACGAGGCGCTGCGCGGCTTGAAGATGGCGCTCAAGACCGACGCCAACCCCAAGGACACCGCGGCGATCGTGCTCGAGCCGGTACTCGGCGAGGGCGGCTTCTATGCCGCGCCGACGAGCTTCCTGGAGAAGGTCCGCGAGATCTGCGACGAGCACGGCATGCTGATGATCGTCGACGAGGTCCAGAGCGGCTTCGGACGTACCGGCAAGCTGTTCGCCATCGAGCACAGCGGCGTCGAGCCCGACATCATCACCATGGCCAAGAGCATGGCCGACGGCATGCCGATCTCCGCGGTGGTGGGCACCGACAAGCACATGGACGCCTCCGGCGGCAACTCGCTGGGCGGCACCTACACCGGCAGCCCGGTGTCCTGCGCCGCGGTGCTGGCGGTGCTCGACGTCTTCGAGGAGGAGGACATCCTCGCCAAGAGCCGGGCCCTGGGCGACAAGCTGGCCCAGCGGTTCAGCCAGTGGCAAAAGGACTTCGCCTGTGTCGACAACCCGCGCAACCTGGGCGCCATGGCGGCCTTCGAACTGGTCACCGACAAGCAGGCACACACGCCCGATGCCGACCTGGCCGGGGCGCTGTGCAAGCGCGCCCGCGAGAAGGGCCTGATCCTGCTGTCCTGCGGCCTCTACGGCAACACCATCCGCTTTTTGATGCCGGTGACCATCGGTGACGACGTGCTCGAGGAAGGGCTGGCCATCATCGAGGAATGCCTGACTGAACTGAGCGGCTGAACGACGCAACGTCGCCGGGCAGGCAAGACAGGTAAAAAAGGAGAGACAAGACGGAACCGCCGCCCGGGCACCGCGCCTCGCCCTCGAGACGCGGTGCCGGCGGTCATGACGACTTGCGCAGCTTGGCGACGGCCCACAGCAGCACCACCGCGCCGACCGTGGCGGTCACCAGCGAACCGATGAAGCCGCTCGACGACAGCCCCAGCAGGCTGAACAGAAAGCCGCCGATCAAGGCGCCGACGATACCCACCCCGATGTTGCCGAGGATGCCGAAGCCCCCGCCGCGCATGATGTTGCCGGCGATCCAGCCGGCCAGCCCACCGATGATCAACCACAGAATCAAGCCCATAGCGGCCTCCTTGCGTTGCACGATTCGTGAGGATGTGCGCTCAGGGTGCCACAGGCGCCCTCAGAAAGACGACCCCGGCTGACGCAGGAAGTCGACCTCCTCGGGCGTCGACTCGCGACCGAGAGCGGCATTGCGATGCGGGTAGCGGCCGAAGCGCTCGAGAATGCGCCGGTGGCGATGCTCGTGCTCGAGGTTGTCTTCCAGCCCCGGCTGATCGAACAGCCGCAGGGCCTCGTCGTGGATGCGCAGCGACTCGCTGTGCATGTAGGGCATGTAGAGAAAGGCCCGCTGCACCGTCTCGAGCTCGGCATCGGCGCCCGCGGCGACGGCCTCCTGCGCCAGTGCCAGTGCCTGGGCGTCCTGGGCGAAGGCCTCGGGGCGGTCGCGAAACAGATTGCGCGAGAACTGGTCGAGCACGAGGACCTCCGCCAGCCGACCGCGGGGCGAGGCGCGCCAGCTCCATAGCTCGCCGGCATGGGCCGCCTGCCATGTGGCGAGAAAGCGCGTCTCGATGCGCCGATCGAGCGCCGGGTCCTTGCGGAACCACTGGCGGGGCGCGAGCTCCCGGAACCAGAAATCGAGCACGCTTTCGTGGGCTTCGGTCATGCCAGTCTCCTCCCGGGGATTCGGCGTCGTGCCCAGGCAGGAGCCAGGGCACTCGACAGGACGCAAGCGCTTGGTCTTAAGCATATTTCAGGGCGTTTAACAATACTATGTCCGACAAATGGATAATGGCAGAATCGATTCACGCCCATATACTTTCGCCTCGCCGTGAGACGCAGCGGAGCCTGCTCAAGCCGATACAGCCACCCGGCTGCATCGACAAGCCACTCAAGGATTCTCGACCCCCTATGCACGCCCTGACCCTGATCTCGTTCCTCTTCTTCACGGGACTGGTGGCCTTCATCACCTGGCGCATCACTCGCCGCGATGACCATCACAGTACCCGAGGCTACTTTCTCGCCGGCCGCAGCCTGACCTTCCCGCTGATCGCCGGCTCGCTGCTGATGACCAACCTCTCCACCGAGCAGATGGTCGGCCTGAACGGCAGCGCCTTCACCGATGGCCTGAGCGTGATGGCCTGGGAAGTGGTCGCGGTGGTGGCGCTGGTCGCCCTGGCCCTGTTCTTCCTGCCGCGCTTCCTGCGCAGCGGCATCGCCACCGTGCCGCAGCTGCTGGAGATCCGCTTCGACGCCGGCACCCAGCTGATCTGCAACATCATCTTCCTGCTCGCCTATGCGGTGATCCTGCTGCCGATCATTCTCTACTCCGGCGCCGTGGGCCTGCAGGGCATGCTCGACCTGCCCGGGCTGACCGGCATCGAGTCCAGCACCACGCTGCTGTGGGGCACCGTCTGGGTGGTCGGCCTGATCGGCTCGATCTACGCGCTGTTCGGCGGTCTGCGTACCGTGGCGGTCTCCGACACCCTCAACGGCATCGGCCTGCTGATCGGCGGCTTCGTGGTGGTCTACTTCGGCCTGCAGGCCGTGGGCGACGGCCACGGCGTGGCGGCCGGCTGGGAAGCGCTCAAGCAGCAGAGCCCCGACAAGCTCAACTCGATCGGCGGTGCCGACCAGCAGGTGCCCTTCGCCACCCTGTTCACCGGGGTCTTTTTGATCAACCTGTTCTACTGGACCACCAACCAGCAGATCATCCAGCGGACCTTTGCCGCCAAGACCCTGGCCGAAGGCCAGAAGGGCGTGCTGCTCACCGGTCTGCTCAAGCTGCTCGGCCCGCTCTACCTGGTGGTCCCGGGGATCATCGCCTACAACCTCTACGCGGGTGACGGCATCCGCGCCGACCAGGCCTACGGGCATCTGGTGTTCAACGTGCTGCCCCCCTACCTGACCGGCTTCTTCGCCGCGGTGATGGTCGGCGCCATCCTCTCCTCGTTCAACTCGGCGCTCAACAGCACCACCACCCTGTTCAGCCTGGGGCTGTACAAGGCGGTGATCAACAAGAACGCCACCGAGGAGCAGGTCGTCAACTCGGGCAAGATCTTCGGCTGGGTGATGGCCTTCGCCTCGATGACCATCGCACCGATGCTCGCCGGGCAGGAGAGCCTGTTCGGCTACCTGCAGAAGATGAACGCCCTGTACTTCATCCCCATCCTCGCGGTGGTACTGGTCGGCCTGCTGACTCGGCGCGTGCCCGCGATCGCCGCCAAGATCGCGCTGATCGGCGGCTGCGTGGTGATCGCCGCCGGCTACTTCCTGCCGCCGTTCAACGGCATCCTCGATGTCCTCAACCAGTATCACTTCGTCGCCGCCGTGTTCGTGATCCTGGTGCTCGGCATGCTGCTGATCGGCAAGCTCATGCCGCGCGAGACCGAGTGGGTGCACGAGGACAGCGGCCAGGTCGACCTGACGCCGTGGAAGGGCGCCGTTCCCGCCGGGATCGTGCTGATCGTGCTGGTCATCGCGATCTACGCCTCGTTCGCCGGCGGCGTTTCCTGAACGCCCCGCCCGCGACACGCCCTCGACGACCCCGCCCCTTCGGCGGGGTCGTTGCATTCCGGGCCTCATGACTTGCCACGCCCGCCAATCGCCCGCAGATTAAGGGCTGAATTTCCGGCGGACCCGTTCATCATGCGCCAGACCCTGGCACGCGAAGTCACCAATCTGCTCGAACGCGGGCGCGACCGTCAGCTGCGCCTGGCGGTCACCGGCCTGTCCCGGGCCGGCAAGACGGCCTTCCTCACCTCGCTGGTGAACCAGCTGCGTCATGCCGGGCTCGAGGCACGCCTCGACCTGATGGCCTGTGCCCGGGAGGGGCGCCTGCTGGGCGCCCGACGTGTCGCCCAGCAGGATCTCGCCGTGCCGCGCTTTCCCTACGACGAGGCCATGGCGGCGCTCGACGAGACGCCGCCGCGCTGGCCCGACCCGACCCGCGGCATCAGCGAGCTGCGCCTGCAGATCCGCTACCGCCCGGGTCGTCACGGCCTGCTCGGCATGGTGGCGGCCGACAGCGCCACCCTGACCCTGGATCTGTTCGACTATCCCGGCGAGTGGCTGCTCGACCTGCCGCTGCTCGAGCACGACTTTCTCAGCTGGAGCGAGCGTCAACAGGCGGCCCTGACCCCGGCACGCCGCGAGCTGGCCGCCGACTGGCTGGAGGCCGTCGCCGACCTGACACCCGATGCCGCGGCCGACGAAGCCGAGCTGGCAGCCATCGCCGAGCGCTATGCCGCTACCCTGCGGGCCGCTCGTGAAGCGGGCTTCGCCGATCTGCAGCCGGGCCGCTTCCTGCTGCCGGGCGACCTGGCCGGGGCGCCGGTACTGCAGTTCTTCCCCCTGCCCGGCATCGGCGAGGCCGACCGTCAGGCCCTGGAGGCACTGCCCGAGGACAGCGTTTACCACACCCTGTCGCGGCGCTTCGCCCACTACCAGCAGCATGTGGTCAAGCCCTTCTATCGCGAGCATTTCCGGCGCTTCGACCGCCAGATCGTGCTGGTGGACGTGCTGGGCGCCCTCAACGCCGGCCCCGAGCGCTTCGAGGACCTGTCCCGTGCCCTGGCGACGCTGATGCGCAGCTTTCATTACGGCAAGCGCAGCCTGGTGTCGCGGCTCTTCGCGCCGCGCATCGACCGCCTGGCCATCGCCGCCACCAAGGCCGATCACGTGACCCCGGAGCAACATACCAACCTGGTCACCCTGCTCGAGGCACTGCTCGCCGAGCCGATCCAGGACCTGCGCTTCGCGGACATTCCGGTCAAGGCGCTGTCGCTGGCCTCGATTCGCGCCACGCAATCCCGGGAGGTGGAGCGCCAGGGCCGGCGCTTCCCGGCCCTGCGCGGCACCACCCAGGCCGGCGAGGAAGCCCTGCTGTTTCCGGGCGAGGTCCCCGCCCAGATTCCCGAGGCCGACTTCTGGCAGCGCCAGGGCTTCACCTTCGACCATTTCCGGCCGCTGCCGCGTGACGCACGCGGCGATGCCCTGCCCCACATCCGCCTCGACGCGGCCCTCGACTGGCTGATCGGAGACAAGCTCGCATGACCTCTCCCCGCCCCCGTCAACGCTTCTCGCTGGACGATGCCACGCCGAACCCGGCCGATCCGCGCCCGGCCGAACACTATCCGCTGGATGTCACCAGCCACACCCGCGAGGAGGCGGACGACGACCCCCGTGCCCCGGGGCTGGACACCGCGCTTGCCCGGCCGCGCAAGCGCCGCTGGGGGCTGTTGACCCTGCTCGGCGGCAGCCTGGCGCTGGGGGCCGCCGAGGCCGGACGCACGCTCTACGAGGCCACGCTGGGCGGCGATTTGATGAGTGGCGCCTGGAGCGCCCTGCTGCTGCTGGCCCTGGGGCTGGGCGGATCGGCCCTGGCCCGCGAGCTGTGGCGCCTGCGCCGGCTGCGCCGCCATGCCGTACTGCGCGAGCAGCTTGACGCCCTGCCCGAGGCCTCGGCCGGCCAGGCCGGTCGGCTGGCGGAACGCCTGCGCGAGCAACTGCAGCTGGACCGGGACGACCCGCACTGGCAGGCCTTCTGCGCCGCCCATCAGCCCCACCACGACGGCGCGGAGACACGCACCCTGCTCGCCCATCACCTGCTCGCCCCGCGCGACCGCGAGGCCCGTCGCCTGATCTCGCGCATGTCCGGCGACACGGCGGTGATGGTGGCCGTCAGCCCCATGACCCTGGTCGACATGTTGCTGGTCGCCTGGCGCAACCTGGCGATGCTCGAGCGCATCACCACGCTCTACGGCCTGGAACTCGGCTACGCCAGCCGCCTGCGCCTGTTCCGCCAGGTACTGGCCAACCTGGCCTTCGCCGGCGTCACCGAGATCGCCAGCGAGGCCAGCATGGAGCTGTTCTCGATGAACCTGGCCAGCAAGCTCTCCACCCGGGCCGGCCAGGGGCTGGGCATCGGCCTGCTGTCGGCCCGGCTGGGGCTGCGCGCCATGCGCCTGACCCGCCCGCTGCCCTTCGACGACACCGACAATCCGCGGCTGGGCGACCTGCGCCACGAGCTCTGGCAGCGGGTGAGGCGCCTGGAGGAGTCGGCCACGCCGCCGCGCTGATTTGCCCTCGGCACCCGTCGCCTTGACCCCGGTCAAGCACCGCCCTCGGCATTCATGGCTAGACTGGGTGAAAGTCTCGTTCACGACACGATCCGGGGGATGACATGCTCAAGACGATTCTGGTACCCGTCGACGGCTCGGAAGCGGCCAGGCTGGCGCTGGAGATGGCCTGCAAGATTGCCCGGGCCGACCAGGCCAGGGTGCATGTGCTGCATGTGCCGGAACAGCTCGCCCATGACACCCTGCTGGTGTGGGGGGTCGGCGCGGCACGCATGGAAGCCTCCGAGGCGGAGGTCGAGCAGGCTGGCCACGAGATGCTCGAGGCCGCCCTCCAGGCCGTTCGCGAACACGGCATCACCGATGTCGACGGCAAGGTCCGCCAGGGCGACCCGGCCCGGGTGATTCTCGACGAGGCACAACGCACCAAGCCCGACATGATCGTCATGGGCAGTCGCGGGCTCAGCGACATTCGCGGGCTGGTGGTCGGCAGCGTCTCCCACAAGGTGTCACACGCCGCGCCCTGCCACGTCGTCACCGTTCACTGACGCCGACACGTCTCCCCTCGCCGATGCCCGCCCGGGCATCGGCTCGCCTTCACGAGGCTTCGGATCGGAATAACGCGCGTTTGCCGCGGTCGAGTGCGAACCACGGGCGGGCACAGGGCCGCCTGCCCGATAACGCTGCCGGGCAGGCGGTTGCCGGAAGTCCGCGCCGGAATCCGGCGCCGCGTCTTCAGCTCGCCTGACGCAGGCGCTTGAGGTCCGCCACGGCCTCGCGCGCCACCGGCGACAGTTCCGAACCGTCGCTGTCCAGGTAGTCGATGATCTGGGCCTTCATGCTGCGCGCCCAGAACTTCTGGAGATGCGTGGTCACCCGCTGTGCCGCCGTCGCCTGGTCACCGTGCTGGTTGGCGGCGATCTGGTTGACCATATGGATCAGGTGCTGCAACTGCTGATCGCTCATCGGCGTTCTCCGGCTGACAGGATTTCCATGGGGGGTCACTTGGCCACGACATCGGACACCTCGGCGGAGCGGCCGAGATAGCTGCGCTGACGCGCGTCGAACTGGCGGAAGTGCCGCTGCCACTCGGACGGCTGCGTCACCTTTTCCACCTGCACCGCGGTGACCTTGTACTCCGGACAGTTGGTGGCCCAGTCGGAGCTGTCGGTGGTGATCACATTGGCGCCGCTGCCGGGATGGTGGAAGGTGGTGTAGACCACGCCCGGCTGCATGCGATCGCTGATCCGGCAGCGCAGCACCGTCTGACCCACGCGGCTGGAGACGCCCAGCCAGTCACCGTCACGGATGCCTCGCACCTCGGCGTCGCTGGGATGGATCTCCAGCACGTCCTCCTCGTGCCAGCGGCTGTTGTCGGTGCGCCGCGTCTGGGCGCCGACGTTGTACTGGCTGAGGATGCGCCCGGTGGTCAGCAGCAGCGGATACCGGCGGTTGCTGCGCTCCTCGGTGGCCACGTACTCGGTGATCGCGAAATGCCCCTTGCCGATGGGGAACGCCTCTTCGTGCATGGTCGGCGTGCCGTCGGGATGCTCGGCGTTGCACGGCCACTGGATGCTGCCCAGCTCCTCGAGCCGGTCGTAGCTGACCCCGGTGAAGGTGGGCGTCAACCGGGCGATCTCGTCCATGATCTCGGACGGATGGCGGTAGTGCATCGGGTAGCCCAGGGCGTTGGCCAGGTCCTGGGTGACTTCCCAGTCCTCCTTGCCGGCGATCGGCGCCATCACCTTGCGCACGCGGTTGATGCGACGCTCGGCGTTGGTGAAGGTGCCGTTCTTCTCCAGGAAGGTGGAGCCCGGCAGCAGCACATGGGCGTACTTGGCGGTCTCGTTGAGGAAGATGTCCTGCACGATCAGGCAGTCCAGCGAGGTCAGCGCATCCTCCACGTGCCGGGTGTTGGGGTCCGACTGGGCGATGTCCTCGCCCTGGACGTACAGCCCCCTGAAGGTGCCGGCGATGGCGGCATCGAACATGTTGGGAATGCGCAGCCCCGGCTCGTCGTCCAGCGTCGTCTGCCAGAGGCTCTCGAAGCGCTCGCGCACCCCGGCATCGGCCACGTGCTGATAGCCCGGCAGCTCGTGGGGGAAGGAGCCCATGTCGCAGGAGCCCTGGACATTGTTCTGGCCGCGCAGCGGATTGACGCCGACGCCCTCGCGGCCGAGATTGCCGGTGGCCATGGCCAGGTTGGCGATACCCATGACCATGGTTGACCCCTGGCTGTGCTCGGTCACGCCCAGACCATAGTAGATCGCCGCATTGCCGGCGCCGGCGTAGGCCCGCGCGGCCTCGCGGACCCGTTCAGCAGGTACACCGATTTCCGCCTCCCGGGCTTCCGGCGAGTGCTGCGTATCACGGATGAAGTCGCGCCAGGCCCGATAGGCTTCGGGCTCGCAGCGACGCTCGATGAAGTGATGGTCCTCCAGCCCCTCGGTGACCACGACGTGGGCCAGCGCATTGACCAGCGCCACGTTGGTCCCGGGCTTCAGCGGCAGGTGCAGACTGCGGCCGCCATGCGGCGTTTCCAGCAGGTCGATTCGGCGCGGGTCGGCGACGATCAGCGTGGCGCCCTCGCGCAGCCGACGACGCATCTGCGAGCCGAATACCGGATGGGCGTCGGTCGGGTTGGCGCCGATGACCAGGATGGTGTCCGCCTTCATCACCGAGTCGAAGGTCTGGGTGCCGGCGGACTCGCCGAGCGTGGTCTTCAGCCCGTAGCCCGTGGGGGAATGACAGACGCGGGCGCAGGTGTCGGTGTTGTTGTTGCCGAAACCGGCGCGCACCAGCTTCTGCACCAGATAGGTTTCCTCGTTGGTGCAGCGCGACGAGGTGATGCCGCCGATGCTCTCGCGACCATGGCGGGCCTGGGTGGCCTTGAGCCGCTCGGCGGCGAAGGCGATGGCCTCCTCCCAGGACACCGCACGCCACGGGGACTCGATCGACTCCCGGATCATCGGCTCGCGGATCCGGTCGGGATGCTCGGCATAGCCGAAGGCGAAGCGCCCCTTCACGCAGGAGTGACCATGATTGGCGTCGCCACCCTTGTAGGGCACCATCCGCACCACCTTGTCGCCCTTCATCTCGGCCTTGAACGAGCACCCCACGCCACAGTAGGCACAGGTGGTGATCACGCTGTGTTCGGGCACGCCCTGGTCGATGACGCTCTTTTCCATCAGCGTGGCGGTGGGGCACGCCTGGACACAGGCACCGCAGGATACGCACTCGGAATCCATGAACGGTTCGTCCTGTCCGGCCGCGACCTTGGAGTCGAAGCCCCGGCCGTTGATGGTCAGGGCAAAGGTGCCCTGAACCTCCTCGCAGGCACGCACGCAGCGCGAGCAGACGATGCACTTGCTGGGGTCGAAGCTGAAGTAGGGATTGGAGGTGTCCGTCTCGGCGTCCAGGTGGTTTTTTCCCTCGAAACCGTAGCGCACCTCCCGCAGCCCGACGGCGCCGGCCATGTCCTGCAGCTCGCAGTCCCCGTTGGCCGAGCAGGTCAGGCAGTCCAGCGGATGATCGGAGATGTAGAGCTCCATGACGTTGCGGCGCAGCCTGGCCAGCTTGTCGGTCTGCGTATGGACGGCCATGCCCTCGGTCACCGGCGTGGTACAGGAAGCCGGATAGCCGCGCCGCCCCTCGATTTCCACCGCACACAGCCGGCAGGAGCCGAAAGCCTCGAGATTGTCGCTGGCACACAGTTTGGGAACGGTGACACCCGCCAGGGCGGCCGCCCGCATCACCGACGTGCCTTCCGGAACGCTGATTTCCATGCCGTCGATGGTCAGGGCGACGGCGGTGGCGGAAAGCCGCGCCGGCGTGCCCAGATCCCGCTCGACTGAGACACGATCAGGATCGAGAGCGGTCTGGCGCGGGTCGAAGTAGTTGATCATTGCTGGCCTCCTCCGGCCAGGCCTGGCCGGGGTTGCAGGTCGTCCGGGAAATGCTGCATGACGCTCTGTACCGGGAAGGGAGTCATCCCGCCCATGGCGCACAGCGAGCCGTCCACCATGGTGTCGCAGAGATCGGCAAGGAGTTCGAGGTTGGCGTCGCTGTCGGTGCCCGCACGAATACGATCGATCACCTCCACGCCACGTACCGCGCCGATCCGACAGGGGGTGCACTTGCCGCAGGACTCGACGCTGCAGAACTCCATGGCGAAGCGCGCCTGCTCGCCCATGTTCACGGTATCGTCGAACATCACCACGCCGCCGTGCCCCACCACGCCGCCGAACGCCGCGAAGCCTTCGTAATCGATGGCATTGTCCCACTGACTCTCGGGCAGATAGGCCCCCAGCGGACCGCCCACCTGCACGGCCTTGAGCGACCGCCCGCTGCGGGTACCGCCGCCGAAGTCCTCCATCAGCTCGCGCAACGTGGTGCCGAAGGCCAGCTCGACCAGCCCGCCGCGCTTGACGTTGCCCGCCAGCTGCAGCGCCACGGTTCCGCGGGACTTGCCCATGCCGTAGTCGGCATAGGCCTGCGCCCCCTGGTCGAGGATGAAGGGAACCGCGGCCAGCGAGAGCACGTTGTTGACCACGGTGGGCCGTCCGAACAGGCCCTTGATGGCGGGCAGCGGCGGCTTGGCGCGCACCATGCCGCGCTTGCCCTCGAGGCTGTCGAGCAGGGACGTCTCCTCGCCGCAGATGTAGGCCCCGGCGCCCAGGCGGACTTCCAGCTCGAAACGCTGGCCACTGCCGAGGATGTCATCGCCCAGGTAGCCCGCGGCGTAGGCACGCTGCAAGGCCTCGTTGAAGATCCGGTGCGCCACCGGGTACTCCGAACGCAGGTAAATGTAGCCCTGGGTCGCGCCGACGGCGAGCCCGGCGATAGCCATGCCCTCGATGAGCATGTAGGGGTCGCATTCCATGACCAGCCGGTCGGCGAACGTGCCGGAGTCGCCCTCGTCGGCATTGCAGACAATGTATTTCTGCCCCTGAGGCTCGTCATGGACGGTCTGCCACTTGATGCCGGTGGGGAACGCCGCCCCGCCTCGCCCGCGCAGGCCGGACGCCTTGACTTCGTCGACGACGGCCTGGGGCGTCATCTCGAGCGCCCTGGCCAGCCCCGCAAAGCCCTGATGGGCCCGGTAATCCTCGAGGGACAGCGGATCGGTCACGCCGATACGCGAGAAGGTCAGGCGCTGCTGCCGCTTCAGGTAGGGGATCGCCTCGGTCGGGCCCAGCGCCAGCGGATGCGTCTGGCGGCCCTCGAACAGGCCGGCTTCCACCAGCGCCTCGACATCGTCCGGCGCGACCGGGCCGTAGGCCACTCGCCCCTGATCGGTCGCCACCTCGACCATCGGTTCCAGCCAGAACAGCCCACGGGAGCCATTGCGGATCACGGTCAATGCCACCCCCTTCCGGCGCGCCGTCCGCTCGATCGTCTCGGCGACGGCATCGGCGCCCACGGCCAGGGCGGTGGTGTCACAGGGTACGTAAACGGTCACCGTCATCACTTCACCTCCACGACCGTCGTGGTGAGATCGTCCACCAGCCTGTCGAGCCTTGCCGCACTCACCCGGCCGTGGATGGTGTCATTCACGCGAATCGACGGCCCGCAGGCGCAGTTGCCCAGGCAATACACCGGCTCGAGCGTGAACGCGTTGTCGCGGGTGGTCTGATGGTAGTCGACGCCCAGTCGCGCCTTGACATGGGCTTCCAGCTGGCGAGCCCCCACCGCCTGGCAGGCCTCGGCACGACAAACCTGGATCACGTGGCTGCCCACCGGGTGGGTCCGGAAATGATGATAGAAACTGATGACCCCGTGCACCTCGGCACGGGTCTGGCGCAGGGCGTCGGCGATGATCGGCACCGCTGCATCGGGAATGTAGCCGCAGCGATCCTGAATGGCGTGAAGTATCGGCAGCATGGCGCCCGGCTGATCCTTCAGCGCATCCACCTCGCGCTGAATCGACGCCCGGGTCCAGGCCACCGGCTGGGGCGAGCCGGGTGACGTCATGGCATTGTCCTCATCGGCACGGTGATTGGCGTCCAGCATGGGAATGGCCGCTCTTGATTGTTGTCGGCCCCGGGGAGCCTGTCCTCTGGAAAATAGCACGCCGACGGCCGTCTCGGGCGCGTCCATTGACGCCGCACGGCCGGCACGCAGCACGGGCCGGATCGACGGTCCGCCGGGCGCAGCCGGTGTTCGACCAATCTGCGGCAGAATCCCGACCGGGACTTCCTTGCGCACGAACACGGCATGACCCTGCGCGACATGCCGCCATCGACTCCCCGTACCGGCCCCTTGATTCCCCGTCCTCTCGCCCGCACGTCGAGGAGACACCGGCGACCGCTGCCGGTCGCCATGCTCATCCGACAGGAGGTCGACATGAAGACACTGGTCATCGGCGCCAACGGCAAGATCGGCCGGCAGTTCTGTGAACTCGCCCGGGCCGCCGGCCACCCCGTGCGGGCGATGATTCGCGACAGCAGTCAGCAGGCCTGGTTTCGCGAGCGCGGCATCGACACGGTCATCGCCGATCTGGAAGGGCCGATCCGCCACGCCTTCTACGGCTGCGACCAGGTGGTGTTCGCCGCCGGCTCGGGACCCCACACCGGGCCCGACAAGACCCTGCTGATCGACCTGAACGGCGCCGTGCGCGCCATCGACATGGCCGTCGAGCTGGGCATCTCGCGCTTTTTGATGGTCAGCGCCATGCGCGCCGAGCGCCCGCTGGACGCCCCCGAGAAGCTGCGTCCCTACATGGCCGCCAAGCATGCCGCCGACGCCCACCTGCGGGCCGCCCGACTGCCCTACGTGATCCTCAAGCCGGGCCGGCTGACCGACGAGGCGGCAACCGGGCGCCTGGCGACCTCGCTGGAAGAAGCCGGCGACAATCGCGTCTCGCGAGCCAACGTGGCGCATGCCCTGCTGCATCTGGCCGAGGACCGCACCCGGCACCACCGTGAACACATCCTGCTCGACGGCCACCGCACGCTGGCCGACGCCCTCGCCTGAGCCACCCGCCGGGCCGCCGCCAGCCGGAACAACGATTGGCGGCGGCGGCCCGAATCCGTATAGTGGCCCTTCGTTCCCCGCCAAATCGTACCGACTCCCCCATGCTGCAGAACAACGCGCTGCTATCGCAGCTCAAGCAACAGATTCGTGAAAACACCCCGCGCGTCGAGGGCGTGATCAAGGCCACCGAGCGTGGCTTCGGTTTCCTCGAGACCGATGACGGGGACTCCTATTTCGTGCCGCCGCCCGCCATGAAGCAGGTCCTCCACGGCGACCGTGTCGAGGCAGTCCTCAAGGAGGAAGGCGACAAGAAGTCGGTCGAACCCGAGCGTCTGATCGAGCAGTCGCTGGAGCGCTTCATCGCCCGCGTGCAGAAGCGCGAGGGACGCCTGGCCGTGATCCCGGATCATCCCTCGATCAACAACGTGGTGAAGTCACGGATCAAGCGCGGCCTCGACGAGGACAGCATCGCCGACGGCGACTGGGTGGTGGCCCGCCTGGTGCGCCATCCGCTCAAGCCCGACGATCGCGGCTTCTTCGGCCAGATCGACGAGCTGATCGCCAAGTCCGACAATCCGGCGGTGCCCTGGCGCGTGACGCTGGCCCGCCATGCCCTCGAGCAGGCCTCGCCGGAAGCCGGCGACGACTGGACGCTGGCCGACGAGGGCCTGGAGCGCGAAGACCTGACCGCCTGGCCGCTGTTCACCATCGACGGGGAAAAGACCCGCGACATGGACGACGCCCTGCACGTCGAGACCCGCGAGGACGGCGGCTGGCGGCTGACGGTGGCGATCGCCGATCCCACCGCCTACGTCGCCGAGGGCCATGCCGCCGATCTCGAGGCGCAGACGCGGGCGTTCACCGTCTACCTGCCCGGACAGAACGTGACCATGCTGCCCGAGGTGCTGGCCGACGACCTGTGCTCGCTCAAGGAGGGCGCGGATCGCCCCTCGCTGGCCTGCACGCTGAACGTTGAGGCCGACGGCAGCTTGGGCGAGTATCGCTTCTTCGCCGCCACCGTGCGCTCCCACGCCCGGCTGGTCTACGACAACGTCTCGGACTGGCTCGAGGGCCAGGGCGAGTGGGCACCCGATACCGCCATTGCGCCCCAGCTCGAGGCACTGGCCAGGCTCACCGAGGCCCGCGCGGCCTGGCGGGCCGAGCACGCCCTGGTGTTCAAGGACCGGCCCGACTACGTCTTCGACCTCGACGACGCCGGCAACGTCCTGGATATTCGCATCGAGGGCCGGCGCATCGCCAATCGCATGATCGAGGAGTCGATGATCGCCGCCAACGCCTGCTGCGCCGACCTGCTGTCGACGCATATCGGCCACGGCATCTTCAACGTGCACCGTGCCTTCGAGCCGGAAAAGGCCGATGCCGCCCTGGAGTTCCTGGCCGGCCAGCAGATCGAGGTGGAGCGCGAGACCCTCACCGAGCTGCCGCGCTACCGCGAGCTCAAGCGGGAGCTGGAAGGTCGCGACGATGCCTGGCTGGATGCCCGCCTGCGCCGCTTTCAGGGCTACACCAGCATGTCCGCCCAGCCGGGGCCGCACTTCGGCCTGGGCCTGCCGGCCTACGCCACCTGGACCTCGCCGATCCGCAAGTATGGCGACATGGTCAACCATCGCCTGATCAAGCGCGTGCTCAAGGGCGAGCAGGCCCCGGCGGAGGCCAGCGCCGCCCTCACCGAGCAGCTCACCGAGCGTCGTCGCCTCAACCGCATGGCCGAGCGCGACGTGAAGGACTGGCTGTACGTGCGCTTCTTGACACCCGCCGCCCAAGCCCAGCAGGACTTCGAAGCCGAGGTCGTGGCCATCAACCGCGGCGGCATGCGCGTGCGCCTCACCGCCAACGGCGCCACCGCCTTCGTGCCGGCCCCGTTGATTCACAACGACCGCGACAAGGTCGTCATCGACGACAAGGAAGGCCGCATCCAGGTCGAGGGCGAGGAACGCTTCAAGCTCGGCGACGTGATCCGCGTCGCCCTGACCGAGGCCCGCGAGGAAACCCGCTCGCTGGTGGCGCGCCCGGCGGCCTGACGACGCCCTTCATGCCTTCCCCACGGCGGCCCATCAGGGCCGCCTTTTTTATGCGTGGAAATCGCGGCAGCATGCCGACATCTGCCGCGATCCTGACGCCCCCAACCAAGCCGTTGAGTCATATAAAACATTAAAATAATACTAAATTTTGCTCTACCCTCTTTCCCGCATGATGCCGACTGGCTACCATCCCCGCCTCGTGCTCCACGACCAGACAGGACGCCGGGACAAAAAGGAAAATACCGGTACGCAGTGTCTCACCCGGGCCTGTCACCACAACAACCAGGAGACTCTGACAGCTTCAATGGCAACGGACTCTGCCGAGAAGCCCGACCTTGCTGATTGGAGACATTGCATGAGCAGCACCATCGATATCGAGTCCGGTATCTCTGCCCACGAGCTGGAAACCCTGATCCAGGATGCCCCCGACGGGGCCACGCTGCGTTTCGCGGCGGGAGATTACACTTTCGATGATGCAATCACCCTTCGCCGCTCCGACATCTCGCTGGTCGGCGCCGGCGCCGAGCACACCACGCTCACCTTCACCGACAAGGCGCTGGACCACAACGACGACTTCGCCATCCGCCTGGACGGCGGCTATGGCCATGACGTCGGCACCCTCGACTCGCACGCCGACGAGGGGGACCGGCAAGTACGCCTGGAACAGGCCCCCGACAATCTCTCCGCCGGGGATACCGTGCGGCTCTGGCAGGACAACGACGACGCCTTCTTCGACGCCATCGGCGACAGCTCCTGGCGCAAGGTGAAGTACGCCGAACTGCGTACCAGCATGGCGCGTGTCGAATCCATCGACGGCCGGGACGTGACCCTCGATCGCGGCGTTCACTTCGACCTGGACGGCGGCAAGACCCATGTCGAGCGCATCGACACGGTCGACAACGTGTCGCTGGAGGGCTTCACCCTCGCCTTCGACCTGGGCAAGCCCGACGCCGGCGATTTCCACAACACCCGCGACGCGCTGAGCGACTATCACGCCGTGCTGCTCGACGGCACGGTCAATGCCAGCGTCGACGACATCCGGGTCGTCGACGGGCCGTCGACCGCCTTCCGCTTCTCCCGTGCCCTCGACAGCGACGTCGACAACCTCGAGGCCCACGGCAGCTTCAACAAGGGGGGCGGCGGCAACGGCTACGGCTTCGAGCTGCACGAGAGCTATGACGGCGATTTCACAGGGCTGGTCGACAGCGGCATGCGCCACGGACTGGTGTTTGCCTCCTGGCGCTCCTCGGTCGGCAACGAGATCCGCGTGGAATCCACCGATCGGGACATCAACTTCCACGGCGGTCGCGATCACGACAACCGCGTGCATGTCGAACAGTCGATCCGCAATCCCGATGCCGATACCCTCTCCCCGTCGCTGTGGATCAACGGCGGCGGCGAGAGCTTCGGCGCCATCACCGACGCCGACGACAATCAGGTCCGCTTCGAGTACGCGGTCGGCTCGCGACGTGACGACCATATCGAGGGGACCGACGACGGCGTCTATCTCGACGGCGGACTGGGCCACGATACCCTGATCGGCGGCGACGGCGACGACATCCTGCAGGGTGGGCCTGGCGACGACTGGTACGACGGCAACGACCGCATCGACGGCGGCGACGGCCACGACACCGTGCTCTACATGGCGGACCGTGACGCCTACACGATCGACTTCGATGGCGACACGGTCAGCGTCACCGGCAAGGGCGGTACCGACACGCTCGAGCATGTCGAGCAGCTCATCTTCGCCGACGGCACCCACCTCGACGTGGCCTCCCGGGAAAGCCACCAGGGAGACGCCGCCGCGGTACCCGCCGTCGACGCCATCCTCGACCATGACGACGCCCCGCTCGACGGCGGTGATGCCGACCTGAGCCTGAGCGGCGACGTGAGCAGCGCCTGGTCGCACGGCTACGTGGCGGAGATCTTCGTCGAGAATCGTTCCGACCGGGCCATCGACACCCCCGAGCTCCGCTTCACCATGGCCGACGACATCGCCGTGGTCTGGAACGGCGACGTCGCGCGGGATGGTGACGACTACCGGGTCCACGACGACGAGCACCAGGTGCTGCAACCCGGGGAGACTTGGCGCTTCGCCTACAAGGCCTACGGTGAGACCCGCTCGGTTCCCGACTCGCCCGACGCCCAGAGCGCCGATGGCGACGACCTCGCGGTCGTGCTGACGGGCATCGACACCAGCCGCTTCGATACCCTGGCCGGCTGACCCGGTCACGGCATCAGGGCGACGGGATCGCCTCAGGACGCCCGTTCCAAGGGAGCGGGCGTCCTGTCTTCCCGGGATCGATACCCTGCCCCCTCCCACACCCGTCATTCGGAAACATGATCAAGATCAGCTCGGGTACACGAGAAAGCTCGTTAATCGGGATGGTTTGTGGCATGTTAGCCGACGGTGGCTCACCACAACGTCCTCCAAGGCCGCCACGCTCTGCAGGGACATTCACATGGCAGTTCGCTGGGGGCTGCGCGGCAAGTCGGCCATGGCCTTGCTGCTGGCCTGTCTACTCTCCTTGGTGCCCGCCGCGATCATCGGCTGGCAGGCCGTCGATGGCATCCGCCAGCATTTCGCGACCGCCTACGCCGAGAACTACACGCTGCTGCACATGCAGCGCATCCTCGCCCCGATCTCCCGGGAACTCGCCCTGGCCCAGCGTTTCGCCGACTCGCAGACCACTCGCGCCTGGCTGGCCGATGAACACGCCCCGCTCAAGCGCCGGCGCTTCTTCACCGAGGCGGAAGGCTTCCGCCACAGCTTCGCCGACCACACCTTCTTCATCGTGGTCGACGCCAGCGGCGACTACTACTTCGATACCGCCGGCGAGGCCGACCCGCGCACCCCTCGCTATCGCGTCGACGTCGACGACCCCGAGGACGCCTGGTACGTCGAGACACTGAGAAGCGGCGTGCCCTACAACATCAATGTCAACACCGACAGCAAGCTCGGCGTGGCCAAGGTCTGGATCAACGTGGTGGTGCGCGACCATGGCCGGCCGCTGGGCATCGCCGGCAGCGGATTCGACCTCAGCCGCTTCCTCGATGACTTCATCCGCGACGGGGCCAACGGCATGACGCCGATGGTCGTCACGCCCGACGGCGCCTTCCAGGCCTACCCGGACACCCAGCGCATCGCCTTCAGTTCGGGGGCCGAGGCCGGCAGCGTCGGCCGGGAACAGCGGATCCAGTCACTGATCGCCGACCCGGGACAGCGCCAGGCGCTGCGCAACACCATGCAAGCCGCCGAGCGTCATCCCGGCGAGGTACGCACCCTCCGGGCCGACCTCGAAGGCAAGCCGCGGCTGCTCTCGGCGGGCTATATCCCCGAGCTGAACTGGATGATGATCACCGCGCTCGACGTCCAGACCGCCCGGATACTCGATCCCGGCTGGCTGTGGACGCTGCTCGGTGGACTGACCCTGCTGCTGGCGCTGCTGCTGGCCGGCTGCGTATACGCCACCGACCGCCTGATCCTTCACCCCCTGCGCCGGCTGCAGCATTCGGCCCGGGCGATCGCCGGCGGCGACTACTCGCCGCAGCTCGCGGTACGCCGCGACGACGAGATCGGCGAACTCTCCCGCGCCTTCTCGCGGATGGCCGAACAGGTCGAGCGCCACACTCGGGAGCTCGAGGCCCGGGTGCGCGAGCGTACCCGCGAACTCGAGCAGGCCAACCAGGAGATGGCCCGCGCCCGACGCCAGATCGACGACTCGCTGGTGTACGCCGGAATCATCCAGCGGGCGATCCTGCCCAGTCGTCGCCTTGCCGCCGCCCTGGAGCACCAGTACGCGGTACTCTGGCGCCCGCGCGACCATGTCGGCGGCGACTTCTACCTCTTCCGCGAGAGCGAGCGCGGCTGCCTGATCGGCGTCGTCGACTGCGCCGGCCACGGCGTGCCCGGGGCCCTGATGACCATGCTCGCCCGGGCGATCATCGACCATGCCATCCTCGAGGCCGGCGCGGACGATCCCGCCGGCATCCTCGAGGCCACCGATCGCCAGACCCGCGAGAGCTTCACCCAGGAGCGCCTGCCCGACTCGATCGCCACCAACATGGACATCGGCCTGGTGTGGATCGACGCGGCGAGCACCACCCTGACCTTCGCCGGCGCCAAGATGTCCCTGTACGCCAGCGACGGCGAGCGGCTCGAGATCCTGCGCGGCGGCAAGCGGGCGATCGCCCAGAAACGGCGCATGACCCACACCAACGTGCATCGGCCGTTGCACCCGGGCTGGACCTATACCCTGTGCAGCGACGGCTTCCTCGATCAGGCCGGCGGCGAGCATGGCTTCGGCTTCGGCAACCAGCGCTTCGAGGCGATGCTCCAGGCACGAGCCAATGACCCGCTGGACGCCCAGATCGACGCCTTCGAGGCCGAACTGGAAGCCTATCGCGGTGACCTTCCCCAGCGCGACGACATCACCGTGCTGAGCTTTCGCTACCGGCCGACACCCGGGAGCGAGCCCTCGTCCCGCCGGGACGAGCCCCGTAACGAGCACCGCTCGAGTCAAGAACCCCCGGACGAGTCACCATGAGGACGATGCCATGAACCTGCTGGCCATGCGCGAGAGCTATCTGCAGCAGCGCATCATGCTGTGCTTCAACGGCCCGATATCGCGCAGCCTGATCGAGGAGATCGGCAACGCCCTGCGCAACTACATGGCCAATCAGGACACCGCGCCCTCCTCGGCGATGGACGTGTTCGCCATCTATATCGAGATGACCCAGAACATCCGCCACTACGCCGGCCTGCAGCGCTACGACGAGACCCAGGCCACCGCGACCATCGCCGTCGCCCGGGACACCGACGAGCGCTACCTGATTTCCGCCGGCAATCTCGTCGAGTGGGCCGACGGCGAGCGCCTGGTCGAGAGCATCGAGGCGCTCGCCGGGCTCGACAAGGCCGAGCTCAAGCGTGCCTACAAGCAGCAGCTGCGCCAGCCGCGCGATGGCCGGGTCAGCAGTGGCGCCGGACTCGGTATCCTCGACATGGCCCGCAAGTCCAGCCGTCCGCTCCAGACCTCGCTGGAGCGTCTGCCCGACGGGCGCGGTTTCTTCAGCCTGACAGCCACCGTATGAGACAGCCCATGCACAATGATCTGAACATCGCCGGCAGCCAGTCGACCCCCGCCATCCAGAGCGACTGGGCGGCCGGCCGCCTGGCCATGCAAGGCGATTCCTATCCGGAAAACTCCTATGAGCTCTTCGGTCAGGTCATCGACTGGGTCGAAGCCTATCTTGCCCGGGGCGCGGCTCCCCTGCGCCTGGAGCTGGCGCTGGTCTATCTCAATACCAGTTCGGTCAAGGCGATGATGGACATCTTCGACCGGCTCGAGGAGGCCCACGAGGCCGGTCGCGAGGTCGCCGTCGACTGGCGCTACGATCCGCGCAATGAACGCATCGCCGAGCTCGCCGAGGAGTTTCGCGAGGATTGCAGCTTTCCCTTCGTGATCGCTCCGGCCCGGGACTCGGCATGATGACCGGCGACAGCGACCTGATGGCCCGGATCGAGGCGCTGCTCGCCACCGAGTCCTATCGCGAGCACCCGCTCTATCCGGCTCTGGAGGAGCTCCATCGGCGCCACCAGGGGCAGCAGAGACGACTCGATCGCATGCTGTCGATCGCCGATGGCTACCAGCAGTTCACTCACGACGAGATGCGCGAGCGCCAGCAGCAGTACGAACGCCAGCTGCGCCGGGAGCGCAAGCTGTCGCGCATCTCGGATCGCTATCAGGAGCTGATGCGCGAGCACAATCGCGAACTGCACACCGCCTCGACCCACGACCCGCTCACCGGACTGGCCAATCGTCGCAAGCTCACCGAGCAACTCGGGCTGGCCACGCAGCGCTGTCGCCAGGAAGGCCGGGCCTCCTGCGTGGCGATGCTCGATGTCGATCACTTCAAGCGCATCAACGATCGTCACGGCCACGCGATCGGCGACCGGATCCTGGCCGAGATGGCAGCGGTCATGCGTCGGACACTGCGGGTCAGCGACCTCTGCGGACGCTGGGGAGGCGAGGAGTTCCTGCTGCTGCTGTGCGACTGCACGCTCGATCAGGCCCGCCCGCTCATCGAACGGCTCCTGTCGCAGTTGCGCGACCTGGCGGTGCCGGCCGACGATGTCAGCGTCACGGTGACGGTGAGTGCGGGCATCGCCGAGTTCCAGCCAGCGGAAACCGAACTGGACACCGTCAATCGCGCCGACCGGGCGCTGCTGCAAGCCAAGCGCGACGGCCGCGACCGCTATCGGCTGGCCGAGTGAACCCGGCGCCGGACCAGAAACGAACAGGGGCACCCGAAGGTGCCCCTGTGCAGTCGAGCAAGGCCCGAAAGGCAGGCTTACCAGCCGGTCACTTCCTTCAGCGCGTCGCCGATCTGGGCGAGCGAGCGCACGGTCTTGACGCCCGCGGCTTCCAGCGCCGAGAACTTCTCGTCCGCGGTGCCCTTGCCGCCGGCGATGATGGCGCCGGCATGGCCCATGCGCTTGCCCGGAGGCGCGGTGACACCGGCGATGTAGGACACGACCGGCTTGGAGACGTGCTCCTTGATGTAGGCCGCGGCTTCTTCCTCGGCGGTACCGCCGATCTCGCCGATCATCACGATCGCCTCGGTCTGCGGGTCCTTCTCGAACTGCTCGAGGATGTCGATGAAGGTCGAGCCCGGGATCGGGTCGCCGCCGATGCCCACGCAGGTGGACTGGCCGAAGCCGTGGTCGGTGGTCTGCTTGACCGCTTCGTAGGTCAGGGTGCCGGAGCGCGACACGATGCCGACCTTGCCCGGCTTGTGGATGTGGCCCGGCATGATGCCGATCTTGCTCTCGCCCGGAGTGATCACGCCCGGGCAGTTCGGGCCGATCAGGCGCACGCCCAGCTCGTCGCACTTGACCTTGACGTCGAGCATGTCGAGGGTCGGGATGCCCTCGGTGATGCACACGATCAGCTTGATGCCGGCGTTGGCGGCTTCAAGGATCGAGTCCTTGCAGAACGGAGCCGGCACGTAGATCACGCTGGCCTCGGCGCCGGTCTGCTTGACCGCTTCCTTGACGGTGTTGAACACCGGCAGACCCAGGTGCTCCTGGCCGCCCTTGCCCGGGGTCACGCCGCCGACCATCTGGGTGCCGTAGGCGATCGCCTGTTCGGAGTGGAAGGTCCCCTGGCCACCGGTGAAGCCCTGGCAGATGACCTTGGTGTTCTTGTCGATCAGGATACTCATTACTTGCCCTCCGCTGCTTTGACGACCTGCTGGGCCGCATCGGTCAGGCTGGTAGCAGCGATGATGTTCAGACCACTGGACGCCAGCTTCTCGGCCCCCAGCTCGGCATTGTTACCTTCCAGGCGCACCACGACCGGCACGTTGACACCGACCTGCTCGACGGCACCGATGATGCCCTCGGCGATCATGTCGCAGCGCACGATGCCGCCGAAGATGTTGACCAGCACGGCCTTCACGGAGTCATCGGAGAGGATGATCTTGAAGGCTTCGGCCACGCGCTCCTTGGTGGCGCCGCCGCCGACGTCCAGGAAGTTGGCCGGCTGGCCGCCGTTGAGCTTGATGATGTCCATGGTGCCCATGGCCAGACCGGCACCGTTGACCATGCAGCCGATGTTGCCTTCCAGGGCCACGTAGTTCAGGTCCCAGGCCGCGGCCTCGGCCTCGCGGGAATCCTCCTGGGAGGGGTCGCGCATCGCCTGCAGGTCCGGGTGGCGGTACAGGGCGTTGCCGTCCAGATTGACCTTGGCGTCGAGGCAGTGCAGGTTGCCTTCGTCGGTGATCACCAGCGGGTTGATCTCGAGCAGCGCCAGGTCCTTGTCGTGGAACAGCTTGGACAGGCCCAGGAAGATCTTGGTGAACTGCTTGACCTGGGCGCCCTCGAGGCCCAGCTGGAAGGCCAGCTCACGTGCCTGGTACGGCTGCGCGCCGACCAGCGGATCGATCTCGGCCTTGAGGATCTTCTCGGGGGTCTCCTCGGCGACCTTCTCGATCTCGACACCCCCCTCGGTGGACGCCATGAACACCACGCGGCGCGTGCCGCGATCGACCACGGCACCCAGGTACAGCTCGTTGGCGATGTCGGTGCAGTTCTCGACCAGGATCTTGGCGACCGGCTGGCCCTTCTCGTCGGTCTGGAAGGTCACCAGGTTCTTGCCCAGCCACTGCTCGGCGAAGGCCTTGGCCTCGTCCGGGCTCTCGACCAGCTTGACGCCGCCGGCCTTGCCGCGGCCACCGGCATGGACCTGGGCCTTGACGACCCACTTGTCGCCACCGATCTTCTTGCAGGCCTCGGCGGCTTCCTCGGGGGTGTCCACGGCAAAGCCCTTGGACACCGGCAGACCATAGTCGGCAAACAGCTGTTTGCTCTGATATTCGTGAAGGTTCATCGTGTCATGCCATTGGTTGCATGTGACTCGAACGATGACGCGGCGCCGGGCTGACAGCTCGCCCCGGCCCGCATCACCCCTGTTCGCCCGCATGCGGGCGAAGCGCCCTCGAGCGAGGGCGCGGGTTTACAGCGACGATCGTTACTTGCGCTTCTTGCGGTTGGCCACGTGGATGGCATGGCCTTCCACCGCCAGCGCCGCCTCGTGGACCGCCTCGGAAAGCGTCGGGTGCGCGAAGCAGGTCAGCGCCAGGTCCTCGGCGCTGGAGCCGAATTCCATGGCGATCACGCCCTGGGCGATCAGCTCGCCGGCATGCTGACCGACGATGTGCACGCCCAGCACGCGGTCGGTCTCGGCATCGGCGATGATCTTGGCCGAGCCTTCGGTGGCGTTGTTGGCCATCGCCCGGCCGCTGGCCGCGAACGGGAAGCTGCCGGTCTTGACCTCGATGCCCTCGGCCTTGGCCTGCTGCTCGGTCATGCCCACCCAGGCGACTTCCGGGGCGGTGTAGATGACGCAGGGGATGGCGTCGTAGTTCATCTCCGCCTTGTGGCCGGCGATGATGTCGGCCACCATCACGCCCTCCTCGGAGGCCTTGTGCGCCAGCATCTGGCCACGCACCGCGTCGCCGATCGCGTAGACGCCCGGCACGCTGGTCCGGCAATGGTCGTCGACGAAGATGAAGCCGCGCTCGTCGAGCGTGACACCGCTGTCGTCATCCAGCACACCCTGGGTGTAGGGGCGACGACCGACACAGACGATGACCTTGTCGAACGTCTGCTCCTGATCGCCCTCGCTGTCGGTGTACTTGACGACGACTTCCTCGCCCTTGACCTCGGTACCGGTCACGCGGGCGCCCATCTTGATGTCCAGGCCCTGCTTCTTGAGCAGCTTCTGGGTTTCCTTGGCGATGCTCTGGTCGACCATCGGCAGGAAGGTGTCCATCGCCTCGAGCATGGTCACGTCACTGCCCAGGCGGTTCCACACGCTGCCCAGCTCGAGACCGATGACGCCGGCACCGATGACGCCCAGTCGCTTGGGCGCCTCCTGGAACTCCAGCGCGCCGGTGGAATCGACGATCAGCCCCTCGGTCAGCGGCGCCGGCGGAATCTCGACCGGCACCGAGCCGGTGGCGATGACGATGTTGTCCGCCTCGTAGGTGGCCTTTTCACCGTCGTTGCCGGTCACCTCGACCTTGCTGTTGGAAAGTACCTTGCCGGTCCCCTCCAGGGCGGTGACGCCGTTGGCCTTGAACAGCCCGGAAATGCCACCGGTCAGGTTGGTGACGATCTTGTCCTTGCGGGCCATCATCTTCTTGACGTCCATCTTGACGTCACCGGTCTCGATGCCCAGATCGCCGAAGTCGTGCTGGGCCTCGACGAACTTGTGCGAGGCTTCCAGCAGCGCCTTGGACGGGATGCACCCGACGTTCAGGCAGGTGCCGCCGTGCACGGTCTTGCCTTCCTTGTTGACCCACTTCTCGACACACGCGGTCTTCAGGCCCAGCTGGGCGGCACGGATGGCGGACACGTAGCCCCCGGGGCCCGCGCCAATGACGATCACATCGTATTTATCGGCCATGAATCTATCCTGTTCGATCTAGTTGGCTTGGCGGCGAATCAAACGTCCAGCAGCAGGCGTGCCGGATCCTCGAGCAGCTCCTTGATCGTGACCAGGAACTGCACCGCATCCTTGCCGTCGATCATGCGGTGATCGTAGGACACGGCCAGGTACATCATCGGCCGGATCTCGACCTTGCCGTTGACCGCCATGGGGCGCTCCTGGATCTTGTGCATGCCCAGGATCGCGGTCTGCGGCGGATTGAGGATCGGCGTCGACATCAGCGAACCGAAGATGCCGCCGTTGGTGATGGTGAAGGTACCGCCCTGCATCTCGTCGATGCCCAGCTTGCCGTCACGGGCCCGCTTGCCGAAGTCGACGATAGTCTTCTCGACGTCCGCCAGCTTCATGCTGTCGGTATCGCGCAGCACCGGCACGACCAGGCCGCGGTCGGTGGACACGGCCACGCCGATGTCCTGGTAGCCATGGTAGACGATGTCGGTACCGTCGATGGAGGCGTTGACATCGGGGAAGCGCTTGAGCGCCTCGGTGGCCGCCTTGACGAAGAAGCCCATGAAGCCCAGCTTGGTGTCGTGAGCCTTCTGGAAGGTCTCCTTGTACTGGGCACGCAGTGCCATCACCGCACTCATGTCCACCTCGTTGTAGGTGGTGAGCATGGCGGCGGTCTGCTGGGCCTGGACCAGGCGCTTGGCGATGGTCTGTCGCAGGCGGCTCATCGGCACGCGCTTCTCGGGGCGCTCGCCCTCGACGGCCGGGGCCGGTGCGGCGGCGGCCTTGGCAACGCTGCCCTGCGCGGCCGGGGCAGCGGACTTCTTCGCCGAGCCGGCCTTGATGGCCTTCTGGACGTCTTCCTTGAGGACGCGGCCGCCCTTGCCGGTCCCCTCGATCTTGCTGACGTCGAGGTCGTTCTCGGCCACCAGCTTGCGCGCGGCCGGGGCGAGGATCTTGTCGCCGACCTTCTCGTCGCCGGCGGACTCGCTGGACTCGCTGCCGCTGGACTCGCTCGCCCCGCCGGCGTCACCACCGGCACCCTCGGCGAACACGGCCAGCAGCTGCTCGGAGGTGACCTGCTCGCCCTCCTCGGCCTTGATCTCGACCAGCGCGCCGTCGGCCGGCGCTACGACCTCGAGGACGACCTTGTCGGTCTCGATGTCCGCCAGCACGTCATCGCGCTTGGCCGCTTCGCCGACCTTCTTGTGCCAGGTCGCCACGGTACCTTCCTGCACGGATTCGGGGAAGGACGGTGCCTTGACCTCATGCTGCTTGCCGGACGCGGACGGCGCCTCGGCCTTGGCTGCCTGATCCTTCTCGGCCGGCTGGGCGTCGTCGCTCTTGGCCGCCGTCTTCTCCTGACCGGCCGCGGCGTCGGCCGCCCCCAGCATGCCCAGCACCTGCTCGGATTCGCAGGTCTCGCCTTCCTCGACCTTGATGTCCGACAGCGTGCCCGCCTCCGGCGCCACGACCTCGAGGACGACCTTGTCGGTCTCGATCTCGACGATCAGCTCGTCGCGCTCGACGCTATCGCCGGGCTTCTTGTGCCAGGCGGCAACCGTCCCCTCGGCGACGGATTCCGGAAAACTGGGCGCTTTGATCTCGGTAGCCATTTCGTTTCCTTAGTGTGTTCTCTCTCGTCGGTCGCGACGCCTCAGGCGTTGAAGGCGTCATCCACCAGTTGGCGCTGCTGTTCCACGTGCACGGACATGTAGCCGGCGGCCGGTGCAGCCGATGCGGGACGACCGGCAAACTTGAGGCCGCGACCCAGGCCGTCCACCAGCATGTCGGCCACGACACGCATGTGGTGCTGACTCTGGTACCAGGCCCCCTGGTTGAGCGGCTCCTCCTGACACCACACCACCTGCTCGAGGTTGGTGAAGGCCTTGAGGGCCTCGTAGAGCTCTTCCTTGGGGAAGGGATAAAGCTGCTCGACGCGCACGATGGCCGTGTCGTCGCGCTCGTTCTCGGTCCGGTAGGCGGCGAGATCGTAGTAGACCTTGCCGGCACACAGCACCACGCGCTTGACCTTCTCGGGGTCCAGCTTGCCCTGATCCGGCAGCACCATGTTGAAGCCGCCGTTGGCCAGCTCGTCCAGGCTCGAGGTCGCCTCCTTGTGACGCAGCAGGCTCTTCGGTGACATGATCACCAGCGGCTTGCGCAGCGGGCGAATCACCTGGCGGCGCAGCAGATGGAAGATCTGGGCGGGCGTGGTCGGCACGCAGACCTGCATGTTGTGCTCGGCGCACAGCTGCAGGAAGCGTTCGAGCCGCGCCGAGGAGTGCTCCGGCCCCTGGCCTTCATAGCCGTGCGGCAGCAGCAGGGTCAGCCCGCACAGCCGGCCCCACTTGGACTCGCCCGAGGAGATGAACTGGTCGACCACCACCTGGGCGCCGTTGAAGAAGTCGCCGAACTGCGCTTCCCAGATGATCAGCGCATTGGGCATGGTGGTGGCGTAGCCGTACTCGAACGCCAGCACCGCTTCCTCGGACAGGAAGGAGTCGTGGATGGTGAAGCGCGGCTGGCCGTCGCGGATATGCTCGAGCGGGACGTAGGTGCTGCCGTCCTTCTGGTTGTGCACCACCGCATGGCGGTGCGAGAAGGTACCGCGCCCGGAGTCCTGGCCGGTCAGGCGGATCGGGTGCCCCTGATCGAGCAGGGTGGCGTAGGCCAGCGTCTCGGCGAAGCCCCAGTTGAGCGCCATGCCGCCGGCGAGCATCTTGCGTCGATCCTCGTAGATCTTGCTGACCTGGCGCTGGACCTGGACCCCGTCGGGAATCTCGCACATCCGCGCGGCCAGCTGCTGCATGCGCTTCATGTCGAAGGAGGTATCCGCGGCCCCGGTCCACTCGTGGCCCAGGTAGGGCGACCAGTCGACGAACAGCTCGGTGTTGGGCTCCTTGACCAGGGCATTGGCCACATGGTTGCCGGCCGCCAGATCGTTGCGGTAGGTCTCGACGCGCTCCTTGGCCTGCTCCTCGCTGATCAGCCCTTCCGCGATCAGGCGCTCGGCGTACAGGGCGCGCGAGGTCTTATGCGACTTGATCTTCTGGTACATCATCGGCTGGGTGCCGGACGGCTCGTCGGCCTCGTTGTGGCCCCGGCGCCGGTAGCAGACCAGGTCGATGACGACGTCCTTGTGGAACTGCTGACGATAGTCGAGCGCCACTTGGGCGGCGTGGATCACCGCGTCGGCGTCATCGCCGTTGACGTGGAAGATCGGCGCCTGAACCATCTTGGCGATGTCGGTGCAGTACTCGGTGGAGCGCGTGTCCTGCGGGTTCGAGGTGGTGAAGCCGACCTGGTTGTTGATCACGATGTGCAGCGTGCCGCCGGTCCGGTAACCGCGGGTCTGCGACATCTGGAAGGTTTCCATGACCACGCCCTGCCCGGCAAAGGCGGCATCGCCGTGGACGTTGATCGGCAGCACCTTGTCGCCCTTGGTATCCTCGCGCCGATCCTGGCGGGCCCGCACGGAGCCTTCCACCACCGGCGAGACGATCTCCAGGTGCGACGGGTTGAAGGCCAGTGCCAGGTGCACCTCGCCGCCCGGCGTCATGACGTTGGAGCTGAAGCCCTGGTGGTACTTGACGTCGCCCGAGCCCTTCTCGATCACCTTCTTGCCGTCGAACTCGTCGATCAGCTCGGACGGGCTCTTGCCGAGGATGTTGACCAGCAGGTTGAGGCGGCCGCGGTGGGCCATGCCGATGACCACTTCCTTGGTGCCGTAGCCGCCGGAGCGCTGGATGAGCTCGTCCATCATCGGGATGAAGGTCTCGCCGCCCTCCAGGCCGAAGCGCTTGGTGCCCGGATACTTGGACGCCAGATAGCTTTCGAGCCCTTCCGCCGCGGTCAGGCGCTCCAGCACGTGACGGCGCACCTCGTCGCTGAAGCGGGGCGCGGAGCGTACCGATTCGAAGCGTTGCTGCAGCCAGCGCTTCTCCTCGGTATCCACGATGTGCATGAACTCGCAGCCGATGCTCCGGCAGTAGGTCTGCTCCAGGGCCTCGACGATCTCCTTGAGCGGCGCCTTGTCCTTGCCCAGGAACAGCGAGCCGGTCTGGAACTCGGTGTCCATGTCCGCCCGGGACAGCTGGTGGAAGGCCAGGTCGAGGTCGGGAACCGGGGTCGGATTGCGCAGATCGAGCGGATCGATGTCGGCCTTCTGGTGGCCGCGGAAACGATAGGCATTGATCAGCTGAAGGACCTTGACCTGCTTCTTGCTCTCGCCGCTTTCGGTGGCCGGAGCGGCGGCACCGTTGCGGCGCTGCTGGGCCAGCTGATAGAACTGATCGCGAATCGGGCTGAGGGGAATATCGTGAGAGGGGCTGCCTTCCGGACGGGGTAACGTGTCGAAGTAGTTACGCCATTCGTCCGGGACCGCGTTGGGATCGACGAGGTACTGCTCGTATAGCGCTTCCACATAGTGAGCGTTGCCGCCGCTCACATGGGAGGTGCGCCACATCAACTCCATTATGCCTTCTTGCATCTTTCGGTCACCCTGCACTGATGGGGTGGTGTCGGCGCCGGAGTTGCGCTTGGGCTCCGGCGTCACTCTTTGCTCTAACGAGAGCGAGACTTGCACTGACTGGACCCGCTCTGCGCGAACGAGTGTCGTCCAAGAGTTTCGGCGGCTTTGATCGTCAAGAGCCGGTGCCCCTGACACCGGCTCTTGACGCCTGGACCGGCCCCGACCCGCGACACAATGCCGCGCCCGGGAACAGGGGGTAATGATAACAAGCCATGAACCCCGGTTTAAGTGGCGTTCGCCAGCAAAAGCTCGCGAATCTTGCCGATCGCGCGGGTGGGGTTCAGCCCCTTGGGACACACCGCCACGCAGTTCATGATGCCGCGGCAACGGAACACGCTGAACGGATCCTCGAGCTCGGAGAGACGCTCGCGGGTCGCGGTATCACGGGAGTCCGCCAGGAAGCGGTAGGCCTGCAGCAGGCCGGCCGGACCGACGAACTTGTCCGGGTTCCACCAGAACGACGGGCAGGAGGTCGAGCAGCAGGCACACAGGATGCACTCGTAGAGACCGTCGAGCTTGTCGCGATCCTCCGGTGACTGCAGACGCTCGATCGCCGGCGGAGTCTCATCGTTCTGCAGGTACGGCTGGATGCGCTCGTACTGCTTGTAGAAGATCCCCATGTCGACGACCAGGTCACGAATCACCGGCAGCCCCGGCAGCGGGCGCAGCACCAGCTTGTCGTTCTTGACCACATCCGACAGCGCGGTGATGCAGGCCAGGCCGTTGGTGCCGTTCATGTTCATCCCGTCGGACCCGCAGACGCCCTCGCGACAGCTGCGCCGATAGGCCATCGAGCTGTCCTGCTGCTTGATCATCTCGAGAACGTTCAGGACCATCAGGTTGCGGCCCTGAGTGTCCACCTGGAACTCCTGCATGTACGGCGCGGAGTCGGTTTCCGGGTTGTAGCGGTATATGGATACCTGAAGCATGGACATCGGAGCTCCCCTTAGTAAGTCCGGACTTTCGGCTCGAAGGTGTCGAGGGTCTTGGGCTGGAAGTTCACGTCACGCTTGCCCAGCTTCTTCTCGACCGGGAAGTACATGGAGTGCTTCAGCCAGTTGACGTCGTCGCGGTCCGGGTAGTCGTAGCGGGAATGCGCACCGCGGCTCTCCTTGCGCTCCAGCGCCGAGATGGCGGTCGCCTCGGCCACCTCGAGCAGGTTGTCGAGCTCCAGCGCCTCGATGCGGGCGGTGTTGAAGGCGTTGGACTTGTCGCCCAGGTGGGCATTGGCGATGCGCTCGCGCAGCTCGGCCACCTTCTTGACGCCCTCCTGCATGTGGTCTTCCTGGCGGAACACGCCGAACGACGTCTGCATGGTTTCCTGCAGCTCGGCGCGCAGCTCCGGCACCGATTCGCCGCCGCTCGACTCGTTCCAGCGATTCAGACGCGACAGCGCCTGCTCGACGTCGGCCTCGGCCGCATCCAGATACTCGACCCCTTCGTTCAGGGCGCTCTCGATGAACATGCCGGCGGCACGACCGAACACCACCAGGTCGAGCAGCGAGTTGCCGCCCAGGCGGTTGGCGCCGTGGACCGAGACGCAGGCCGCTTCGCCGCAGGCGAACAGGCCGTTGACGACGCTGTCGTTGCCGTCGCCGTCCTGGACAATCACCTGGCCGTTCACGTTGGTCGCCAGGCCGCCCATCATGTAGTGGCAGGTCGGCACGACCGGGATCGGCTCCTTGACCGGATCGACATGCGCAAAGGTCTTGGCCAGCTCGACGATACCCGGCAGGCGCTTGCTGAGGACCTCCTCGCCCAGATGGTCGAGCTTGAGCAGCACGTGATCGCCGTTCTCGCCGCAGCCGCGGCCCTCGAGGATTTCCATGACCATGGAGCGGGCGACCACGTCGCGACCGGCCAGGTCCTTGGCGTTCGGCGCATAGCGCTCCATGAAGCGCTCGCCGTCCTTGTTGATCAGGTAGCCACCCTCGCCGCGACAGCCTTCGGTCACCAGCACGCCGGCGCCGTAGATACCGGTCGGGTGGAACTGCCACATCTCCATGTCCTGCACGGAGAAGCCGGCGCGCAGGGCCATGCCGATACCGTCGCCGGTATTGATCAGGGCGTTGGTGGTGGAAGAATAGATACGGCCGGAACCGCCGGTCGCCAGCACGGTGGCCTTGGACTTGATGTGCACCACTTCACCGGTCTCGATGCACAGGGCGATACAGCCGACCACGTCGCCGCTGGCGTTCTTGACCAGATCCACCGCGTACCACTCGTTGAGGAACACGGTGTTGTTCTTCAGGTTGTTCTGGTACAGCGTGTGCAGCAGGGCATGACCGGTACGGTCGGCCGCGGCACAGGTGCGGGCCGCCTGGCCGCCCTTGCCGAAATCCTTGGACTGGCCGCCGAACGGGCGCTGGTAGATGCGGCCGTTGTCGAAGCGCGAGAACGGCAGGCCCATGTGCTCGAGCTCGAAGACCGCCTTCGGCCCCTCGGAGCACATGTACTCGGCGGCGTCCTGATCGGTGATGTAGTCACCGCCCTTGACGGTGTCGTACATGTGCCAGCGCCAGTCGTCGTTGGGGTCCGCGGAGGCGATGGCACAGGTGATGCCGCCCTGGGCGGACACCGTGTGCGAACGGGTCGGGAAGACCTTGGTGATCACCGCGGTCTTCTTGCCGGACTTGGCCAGCTCGAGGGCGGCACGCAGGCCGGAACCACCACCGCCGATGATGATGGCGTCGAACGTCAGGCTACGCAGATTGGACATGGATCAGGCTCCCCACAAGACTTGTACGCCCCACACCAGAAAGATGAAGATGGCGAGGATGATGGCGATTTGGACGGTGAAACGGACGCCGGTCGGCTTGATGTAGTCGGTGACCACGGTCCACAGCCCGATCCAGGCGTGAGCCGCCAGCGAGACGAAGGCCAGCAGGGAGAAGATGCGCATCCAGGTCTGCGCGAACAGGCCGTTCCAGGTGGTGTAGTCCAGGCCGGGATGGAACAGCAGATAGCCGACCATGAAGACCGCGTAAAGCGCCAGGATGACTGCCGAGACCCGCTGGATCAGCCAGTCCGACAGGCCGCTGCGACCGAAATTGGTGATATTGGTTACCATACCCAGACTCCTGCCAGTACGACGAGCACGGCGCTCGCCACCACGGTGACTTGCGACTTCTTGTAGGCGTTTTCGAGATCGACGCCATAGCCGGCATCCATCAGCAGGTGCTTGATGCCTGCGACGAAGTGATAGGCCAGCGCCGAGAGCAGGCCCCAGGCCACGAGCTTGGCCAGGAAGTTGTGCTCGAGGGCGCCCCGGACGGCCTCGAAGCCTTCAGGCGAAGACAGCGACGCGTCGAGTGCCCAGAAGACGAAGATCAGGCCAACGAACAGGATGACGCCGGTGATGCGGTGAGCAATGGAGGTCAGGGCTGGGAGTGGAAACGTTATCGTGGAAAGGTCGAGGTTTACGGGTCTTTTGCTATTCACGGCTCTCTACACACTCTCTTGGCCCGCTCCAGGATTCCGATAGGGCTCGGTCGAGCGGGCGGTGGTTTGAGGAAGAGCGATGGTTGGCCAAGTCAGGTGTACCAGTCACCGCTTCCCGCCAGTCGCGCGACAAAGATTATAGGGATTGGCCACTGGCATGACAAATCGTTACCGCCAAATCGCCGCCTTGGTGTTACCCTTGGTAACAAGGTAACCTTGCTGCCCGACAGCATGACGCCCGTCCCGAGCACGCCCAGTAGGCCGCCCCGGCCTGTGCTGCATCGCCGCATCGGCCACCATCGATCAATTGACAATACTCGGGACACTTCTATAGTGGGCGAACCTTTAGATGTCCGTTTGCTGGCGAGACAACGAGTTACGTTAGGTATTGGAAAAAAAGAGGAGGCCATCATGGCTGACAGGAAAGCGCAGTTGACAGTGGACGGGCTGGAGAAGCCCCTCGACCTACCGGTCTACTCGGGCACTGTCGGACCCGACGTCATCGATGTCCGTGGTCTTACCGCCGAAGGCCTCTTCACCTACGACCCGGGTTTCGTCGCCACCGCCGCCACCGAGTCCGCCATCACCTACATCGATGGCGCCAAGGGCATGCTGCTGCACCGCGGCTATCCCATCGACCAGCTGGCCCAGAATTCCAACCATGTGGAACTGTGCTACCTGCTGCTGTTCGGGGAGCTGCCCACCGAGAAGCAGTACAGCGACTTCGAGAAGACCATTCGCAATCACACGATGGTCCATGAACAGCTCGCCAACTTCTTCAAGGGCTTCCGGCGCGACGCCCACCCCATGGCCATCCTGTGCGGCGTGGTCGGCGGCCTGGCGGCCTTCTACCATGACAACCTGGACATCACCAAGGAGGACGAGCGCCTGGTCAGCGCCGTCCGCCTGATCGCCAAGATGCCCACGCTGGCGGCGATGTGTCACAAGTACAACATCGGCCAGCCCTTCAACTACCCTCGCAACGACCTCAGCTACGCCGAAAACTTCCTCTACATGATGTTCGGCAACCCCTGCGAGGAGTACAAGATCAACCCGGTGTTCGCCAAGGCCATGGATCGCATCTTCATGCTCCACGCCGACCACGAGCAGAACGCCTCGACCTCCACGGTCCGCCTGGCCGGCTCCACCGGCGCCAACCCGTTCGCCTGCATCAGTGCCGGCATCGCCGCGCTGTGGGGGCCGGCCCACGGCGGCGCCAACGAAGCCGTGCTCAACATGCTCGACGAGATCGGCGACGAGTCCGAGGAGAACATCCAGCGCTACGTCGACCGCGCCAAGGACAAGGACGACCCGTTCCGCCTGATGGGCTTCGGCCACCGCGTCTACCGCAACTTCGACCCGCGCGCCAAGGTCATGAAGGAGACCTGCGACGAGGTGCTGGGCGAACTCGGCCTGGCCGACGACCCCCAGCTGAAGATCGCCAAGCGTCTCGAGCAGATCGCCCTGGAGGACGAGTACTTCATCGAACGCAAGCTCTATCCCAATGTCGACTTCTACTCCGGCATCATCCTCAAGGCGATCGGCATCCCGACCAACATGTTCACGGTCATCTTCGCCGTTGCCCGCACCATCGGCTGGATCTCGCACTGGAACGAGATGATCAGCAACGGCTACCGCATCGGGCGTCCGCGCCAGCTCTATACCGGCTACGCCAAGCGCGACTACCCGACCGACAGGTAAGCAGGAACGCCCCGAGGCCGCCGCAAGGCGGCCTTTTTCGTTCCCGACTGCCCCATGATATTCCGGGTCCGGCCGCCATCCCGGCGAGCCTTTCCCACACGAGCCGGCCAATTCGCACCACCGCCTTGATCGGCCCGCCCCCCCCCGATGGCCGGCCATCCGGCCCGCACCGGCATCACGATGCGTGTCCACAACCGCCCCTCGAGACAGCTCGCCGCTGGACCGACGAGCATGGCGGCAGCTGAAACGACAGCCCGCCTCCCGGTGGCGGCGCTGGCGGAGCCGTTCTGCGGCGATGCCCGGGCCATGGACGAAGGCCGCCGGAGCACCGCCGTCCCGTTCAAGCACCTGCAGCACGACTGATCGAACAGGCCCGATCCCGCCGGATCGGGCCTGCCCGCCCTTTTCCACACATTCTGTGGACAACCCTGTTCATAAGCTTTCGAAAAGGTCGCGGAATCGCCATGACAAGCGGCCTGGCAACAAATCGGTCAATTTTTGACCAACTACAAGTTGTTGATTTAATTAATTTTTACGAAAGAGATGTGCGGAAGCACGAAACCTGCGCCGACTTGTGCACAAGCGGCCAGCCAGCGAACAGCCGTGGGGAAAAGTCAATACGCGAAGTGCCGCCAGCAGGCCCAGCAGGGTCGCGACGCAGTCGGCAAAGCTTGCTGCCGGTGAGGCAGTCAGGCAGAGATTGGGGAGGAAACAGCCGGGGAAAAGTGGCGTCCCATAGGGGGTTCGAACCCCTGTTACCGCCGTGAAAGGGCGGTGTCCTGGACCACTAGACGAATGGGACGCAGAGAAGCTTTCAAGCAGATTCACAACGTGCAAGCCTGGTGGAGCCTACCGGGATCGAACCGGTGACCTCGACACTGCCAGTGTCGCGCTCTCCCAGCTGAGCTAAGGCCCCGTATCGGCGTTGCCCGTGAGAACGAGGCGTATAGTACTGATTCCTGAGCCCTTCGTCAACGGCGAATTTCACGGGCCAAGGCGCGAGCCGGGGCATCCGCCCCGGCTCGCCCGAAGCCGCCCGTCCGGTCACAGATCCCGGTACTCCTTCTCGAAGCGCTTGGCCTGCTTCTTGGACACACCGCCCAGCACGGCGATGGCATGGCGCAGGCGCGCACGGGTCATGTCGGAGCCGAGAATCGCCATGGCATCCATCACCGAGGTCGAGGTCGCCGAGCCGGTGATGGCGACGAACACCGGGGCCAGAAAGGCCTTCATCTTGAGATCGAAGGCGCCGCTGAGCGACTTGATCTCGGCCAGCAGGCTTTCCTTTTCCCAACGGGTCACCCCTTCGAGCCGCCAGACCAGGAACTGCAGCAGCTTGAGCAGGGTTTCGCGCTCGAGCTTGATGTCGGCAAAGCTCTGCTCGTCGAGAGGCGGCACCCCGGCGAAGAAATGGCCGGCCAGCGGCGCCACGTCGGACAGCGTCTCGATACGCGGGCGCACCTGCGGCAGGATCTGACCGACATAGCGCTCGTTGAAGGCCCACTCGCGCAGCGCCGCCAGCAGCGCCGCGTCGTCGAGATCCTCGCGGATGTAGACGCCGTTGAGCCAGGTCAGCTTCTGCAGGTCGAAGACCGGGCCGCCCAGCGATACGCGCTGGATGTCGAAGTGCGCCATCATCTCGTCGAGCGTGAACTTCTCGCGATCGTCCGGCATCGACCAGCCCATGCGCCCCAGGTAGTTGGTCACCGCCTGCGGCAGGAAGCCCATCCGCCGATAGTAGTTGATCGACGTCGGGTTCTTGCGCTTGGAGAGCTTCGACTTGTCGGGATTGCGCAGCAGCGGCATGTGGCACAGCACCGGCATGTCCCAGCCGAAGTACTCGTAGAGCAGCTTGTGCTTGGGTGCCGAGTTGATCCATTCCTCGCCGCGCAGCACATGAGTGATGCCCATGAGGTGATCATCGACGACATTGGCCAGGTGATAGGTGGGCATGCCATCGGACTTGAGCAGGATCTGGGCATCGACCTGGGCCCAGTCCACCTCGATGTCGCCGCGCAGCATGTCATTGACGACACAGGTGCCTTCCGCCGGCACCTTCATGCGCACCACGTGGGGCCAGCCTTCCGCCTCGCGCCGACGCAGTTCGGCCTCGGGCAGGGCCAGATCCTCCGGCTTGAGCGCCAGATGCAGCCCCTGGGCCTTGCGCGTCTCGCGCAGTTCGTCGAGCTCCTCGCTGGTACGGTAACAGCGGAAGGCGTGTCCGGTCTCGATCAGCTGGCGGGCATACTCGGCGTAGATATCCCCGCGCTCGCTCTGGCGATAGGGACCGTGCGGCCCGCCCACGTCGGGCCCTTCATCCCAGTCGAGCCCCAGCCAGCGCAGGGAGTCGAGAATCATCTGCTCGGACTCCGCGGTCGAGCGCTGGCGATCGGTATCCTCGATGCGCAGAATGAACTGACCGCCGTGCTGACGGGCGAAGCAGAGATTGAACAACGCGATGTAGGCGGTGCCCACATGCGGGTCACCGGTCGGTGACGGCGCGATACGGGTACGTACAGTGGTCATGACGTGCGTCCATTGGCTTGCAGGATGGGCGGCATTATACGCACCCGGCGCGCCGTCATCAGCCGATGACCCGCTCCCCTCCTCCCTTTATCAGGAGACACCCATGCTGGAAGCCTTGCCGGATGACTTTACCGCGGTAGTGACCGGCGCCGGCGGAGGCATCGGCCGCGCCGTGCTGGATCACCTGCTGGCCAGCGATCGCCCCGGACGGGTACTGGCCGTCTCGCGCCACCCCATCGAGCACCGGGATCCGCGCCTGGAAGCCCTGACGCTGGACCTTGCCCGCCAGGCAGGCCGCGAAACGCTGGCCGGTCGCCTCGACGGTGCGCCCGTGCACCTGCTGTTCAACGCCATCGGCCTGCTGCACGACACCGCCCGGGGCGTGCAGCCCGAGAAGCGCCTCGAGGAGCTGGACGCCGACACGCTGGGCCACCTGTTCCACGTGAACGCGACGACACCGGCGCTGCTGCTCCAGGCACTGCATGGATCGCTCAAGGGGCGCCACCCGGTGATCGTCGCCAGCCTGTCGGCGCGGGTCGGCTCGATCGACGACAACCGGCTCGGCGGCTGGTATGGCTACCGGGCCAGCAAGGCCGCCCACAACATGCTGATGCGTACCGCCGCCATCGAGCTGGCCCGCTACAACCGACGCTCTCTCGTGCTCTGCCTTCACCCCGGCACGACCGACACCACGCTGTCGCGCCCCTTCCAGTCCCGGGTGCCCGAGGGCAAGCTGTTCACACCCGCCTTCGTCGCCGAACGCCTGTTCGCCGTCATCAACGCGCGCCGCCCCGAGGATACCGGCAGCTTCTGGGACTGGGCCGGCCAGCCCATCGCCTGGTAGGCGCCTACAGGACCAGGCGCTCGCGGAACCAGTCGGTGATGAAGTCCAGGTAGGCCCGCGTCTTGTCCGGCAGGTACTTGCGGGAACGGAACAGCACCAGCATGCTGCCGTGCTCGTTCCAGTAGGGCTGCAGCAGCGGTACCAGTTCGCCCTCGGCCACGGCGGACTGGGCGGCGAAGGTCGGCAGGTAGGCCAGCCCGAAGCCGGCCTTGGCCGCCTCGACCACCCCCAGCAGGTTGTTGATCACCAGCCGCGAATTGGGCTCGATGTCCAGCGGCTGGCCATTGAGCGAGAAGCGCCAGTGGGCACCCAGGTCATAGTTGCCGTAGAAGATGCTGTCGTGGGACTCGATATCCCGCGGGTGCTGCGGGCGCTCCGCCCGGGCCAGATAGTCGGGCGCCGCATAAAGCCCATAGACCACCTTGCACAACGGGCGCGAAACAAGGCTCGAGGCCGGCAGCGGGCCCATGCGGATCGTCAGGTCCACGGCGTCGTCGACCGGCTCGAAGCGCTGGTCCTCGAGCAGGATCTCCACGGCCACATCCGGATAGCGACGCATGAAGGCCGTGGTCGGCGGCGCCAGGTACATGAAACCGAAGCTGACCTGGGCACTCACCTTCAGCTGGCCGCGGGGGCGCGCCGTCACCGACTGGACCTGCGCCTCGGCGGCGGCCAGCTCCTCGCGGATTCGCAGGCCGTGTTCGTAGTAGATCTGGCCGGCCTCGGTCAGATGCAAGGAACGCGTGGAGCGATTCAGCAGGCTAACACCCAGCTCCTCTTCCAGCGCGGCGATACGCTTGGACGCCAGGGACTTGGAAACCCCCAGGCGACGTGCCGCGGCGGTGAAGCTGCCGGCACGCACGACTTCGACAAATACCTTGAGCGCATCCAGCGTGGCCAAGCCCGTTACCTCGCGATCCGGCGACAAGACGTCTTTGTTTCCATTATAGAAACACTGGATTTCAATTGTACCCACTTATTCCGCAAAGTACGACTGCCTATACTGGCGGCACTTCGACGGATAGCGCCGTTGAAGCCTTGTCTTCGCCCGCTGCGGCGTCGACGAAGCCTTCAGTGCATCATCTCTTGTGCGCCAGAGCCTGCTCGACCGAGCTCTCGGCGCCTTTTTCTTCCTGGCCTTGTGCCGAGTCCCGTGTCGCGATTCGCCCACACTTTTCGTCCTGCCGGTGCCCGGGGTATAACGGTCCAGAATGGCGCCCTCCTTGCGGAGTCATCGGGAAAGCACGCTCAGATCATGGTGGCGAATTTCCTTCAGCTTTTCCGAATATTTATCGGCCATCGCGCGCCTGTTGGCGGCTTCCCGCGTAAATGAGTGACGGAAAAGCACACTTTTTTACGGGAATCATCACCCACGGCACCCGTCAATTTCTCGACAAAGCGAGTCTCATTAACCCGAAACATACTTCGGTGGCGACTGGCTATGCTAGGCGTTCACGTTACGGCGAGATGCAATCAATGGATGCGTTGGGTTCCCGAATAAAAGCGCTGAGACTGAAGGCAAACCTGAGCAAGGCCGCCCTCGCCCGGCGAGTCGGTGTTTCTGATGTGACCATTTCCTACTGGGAGTCGGGCACCATCAGACAGATCGGCCACGAGCGCCTGCTGGCCCTGGCCGACGCCCTTGACTGTACCCTGGGTGATCTCCTCGAGGACACGCCGGCCCCCTCGGCCACCATGGGCATACTGCCCCTCCATGCCCGGGAGGCGGTCCCCTGGGAGCGCCATGATGCCTCGCTGATCTCGCTGCTGGGCGACCTGCCCCTGGCCCGGGTCGACAAGGACTGCCACCTGGTCACCCCGGGCCAGGGCGAGCGCTTCGACTTCCTCGACAGCGGCGATCTGGCCGCCATCCGCCCGCTCGACACCTTCCAGGGCGACGGCCTGTACCTGGTGGCCTACCTCGACCGGCTGGCCATTCGCCGTCTCGACCGCACACCGGCGGGCGACCTGCGCATCGGGGAAGAGCACGGTGCCCCGGAAACCCTCTCGCTTGCGGCCCTGCCCTTCCGCCTGCTGGGCCAGCTCCGCGCCCGCTGGCAGCTGCGCGACGCCTGAGAGACACCCAGGCGAGATCGGACCCGGCTTGCGACCCGACGCGGGAATGCTACGTTATCGGCAGGTTCCAGAGGGAGGAAAGGCTCATGCCGCTGTTCGACAGTTACGAGGCAGCCGGCGACTGGTACGCCGCCAGCGACTACAAGGACATGGCCTGGTACGACGGCTTCGAGGAGGAACAGCTGATCGAGTTCGCCTACCGCCATGGCTCGGACCACGACGGCGAGGACGACCTGATCGCCGCCTTCCTGCGCGAGCAGGGCGAGGATCCCGCCGAATACGGCCTGTAAGCCTGGCCGCCGTCGGCATTTCGGGACACGCACTCCGAGACGGAAATACCCTGCCCCGGCGTCTCGCCGGGGCAGTGCTCTCGGGCCGAGCGCCCGGAGGCGTCGGCCCTTGCTCATCGATGATGGCGGCGTCTAGTCGGCCTTGAGCACGCCACGGCGAATCTGGTCTTCCTCGATGGATTCGAAGAGCGCCTTGAAGTTGCCCTCGCCGAAGCCCTTGTTGCCCTTGCGCTGGATGATCTCGAAGAAGATCGGACCGATCACCGTATCGGTGAAGATCTGCAGCAGGATCCCCTCCTCCGGCGCGCCGTCGATCAGCAGGTTCAGCGCCTTGAGGTCCTCCAGGTTCTCGTCATGGTTGGGCACGCGCTGGTTGACCTTCTCGTAGTAGGTCGCCGGCGTGGTCATGAAGCGGATGCCGTTGTCGCGCAGCGCCTTGACCGTCGCGTAGATGTCGTCCGTGGCCAGCGCGAGATGCTGGATGCCTTCCCCGTTGTACTCGCGCAGGAATTCGGCGATCTGCGAGTTGTCGTCGGCGGACTCGTTGATGGGGATGTGCATCTTGCCGCAGGGCGCGGTCATGGCCCGCGAATGCAGACCGGTCATCTTGCCCTCGATGTCGAAATAGCGAATCTCGCGGAAGTTGGCAATGGCCGTGTAGAAGCTGGCCCAGACATCCATCTGGCCGCGGTCGACATTGTGGGTCAGGTGGTCGAGCATCTTCAGACCCACGCTGCGGGCGTTCCTCTCGGCACCGGGGATGGGTTCGAAGTCGATCTCGTAGATGCTGCGCCCATCGGCGTCACGCTTGTCGTCGACGAAGTACAGCAGCGAGCCGCCGATGCCCTTCACGGCCGGAATGCCGGCCTCGCCGGGGCCGACGGGATTTTCCACCGGTTCGGCGCCCTTCGCCACGGCGTGCTCGAAGGCCTGGCGGGCATCCGCCACCTTCCAGGCCATGGCGCAGGCGCTGGGGCCATGCTTGTCGGCGAAGGCGGAAGCCTGGCTGTTCGGCTCGGCGTTGAGCACGAAGTTGATGCCCTCCTGCTGGAACAGGGTCACCTGCTTCGAACGGTGCCGGCGGGTCTCGGTGAAGCCGAGCTGGCGAAACAGCTGACGCAGGCCCTCGCGCTCCTCGGCACTCGGCGCGGTGAACTCGACGAAGGCAAAGCCATCGGTCCCGATCGGGTTGCCCTGGGTTTCACGGGGGGAAATGCTGGCCGGTGCGGTCATGAGCCTTCTCCTTGTTGATGTCATGGCAGGGAACGGCGCCGTCGAGGGACGGCGAATGGCTCCCAGCCTAGGCGTCCGGCCGGCCGGCGAGAATGGCCGATTGCCGGCATCACGGGCCCCGCGATGCCGCCACGGGCGCCCGTCGCGTCAAGAAAAGCTGACAGCCGAACCAGCCCACGCCAGTGGCTTTCACGAGTGGCCGAAAACCCTGACAAGGCGTAACGAAACATTGACGCTCAGGTCACCAGCTGCGCCGCCACCAGCAACAGGACACCCCCGATCACCGCATCGATGCCCCGCCACACGTCGGGATGCGCCAGCCGGGGTGCCAGCCACCCGGCCGCCGCCACCAGGCCGAAGAACCACAGCCCCGACGCGCTCATGGCCCCGGCATAGAAGCCGCCCGGGCTGGCCTGGACGGCACCGATGGCGCCCAGCATCACCACGGTATCGAGGTAGACATGCGGATTGAGCAGGGTAACCGCCAGGGTCTCGGCCGTGACGCCCCGACGCGAGGCTGCCAGCGGCGCGGCGGCCAGGCCGGCGGGGGCCACGGCACGCCGCCACGCCTGAAGCGCCTGCCAGATCAGGAATACGGCCCCGCCCCAGCGCGCCGCCGTCACCAGCAGCGACTGCGAGGCGATCAACGGCCCGAGACCCAACCCGCCCAGACCGATCAGCAGTGCGTCGCAAGCGGTACAGATCGCGGCGACACGCCACGGTGAGCGACCCCGCAGCCCCTGCGCCAGCACGAAGGCGTTCTGCGCACCGATGGCCACGATCAGCCCGGCGCCGGTCGCCAGCCCTTGAAGGGCGGATGCCCACATGATGTCGCCTCCCTGGCCCTGGAAGACGACAGGTTAGGTTTGACGCTACAATAAGTGAAATTAATTCAAGGAATGGATGATTAACCTGGCTGATGCTTGACTACAAACTTCTCCAGGCCTTGGCCGCCGTCATCGACCAATCCGGCTTCGAGCGGGGCGCCAAGCATCTGGGCCTGACCCAATCGGCCGTTTCCCAGCGCATCAAGCTGCTCGAGGCCCGACTGGGACAACCGGTACTGATTCGCACGCCCAAGCTAGCCCCCACGGCGCTGGGACGTCGGCTGCTCAATCACGTCCAGCAGGTCCGCCTGCTCGAGCATGACCTGCTCGACCAGATTCCCGCCCTGGGCGAACGGGAACAACGGCTGCGTCTGGCGATCAACGCCGACAGTCTGGCCACCTGGTGGTCGCCGGTCACCGGCGCATTCTGCCGGCAGCACGACGTACTTCTCGACCTGGTGGTGGAGGATCAGGACGTAGCCCTGAAGCGCATGAGGGATGGGGAAGTCGCCGGCTGTATCTGCGCCACGCCGCGCCCGATTCAAGGAGCGCGCCAGCATCCGCTGGGCTACATGCGCTACCGGGCACTGGCCAGCCCGAACTATGTCGCTCGCCACTTCCCCCGCGGCCTGACTCATGAAGCCCTGCGGGAGGCGCCCGCCATCGTCTTCGGTCCGGACGACCGGTTGCAGCACCGCTATCTGGAAATGCGGGGCTTTCGGGAACCCTTCCCCCACCACCTGTGCCCCTCCTCGGAAGGGTTCATCCAGCTGGCCGAAGCGGGTATGGGATACGGACTGATTCCCGAGCGACAGGTCACCCGGGAACTGGCGGGCGGCACACTGGTGGACCTGGACCCCGGCTGCTATATCGACGTGCCGCTCTACTGGCACCACTGGCGGCACGGCGGCCAGGTACTGGACGCACTGACCGACCACCTGCTGGCGCAGTGCCGGCACTGGCTGATCCCCTTCGCCAGCCCCCAGTGAGCCGGGACGCCTTGACGCCCCGGCCCTCGATCACGCCGCCAGGCTGCCGTGGGGGTCGATGACGAATTTCTTCGCCACGCCGCCATCGAAGTCGGCATAGCCCTGGGGCGCCTCGTCCAGGGAAATGACCTGAACATTGACGGCCTTGGCGATGTCGATGCGCTCGAAGAGAATCGCCTGCATCAACTGGCGATGATAGCGCATCACCGGGCACTGCCCCGTATGGAAGGAATGCGCCTTGGCCCAGCCCAGTCCGAAGCGCATCGACAGGTTGCCGTGCTTGGCCTCCTGGCTCTCGGCACCGGGATCCTCGGTGACATACAGCCCCGGGATGCCTACCTGGCCGCCGGCCCGGGTCACGTCCATCATCGCATTGAGCACGGTGGCCGGCTGCTCGTGACTGTGGTTGTGGCCATGGCAGCGCGCCTCGAAGCCCACGGCATCCACCGCGCAATCGACCTCGCGCTCGCCGAGGATGGCTTCCAGCATGTCCGGCATCGGCGTGTCCTGACGCAGGTCGAGGGTCTCGCAACCGAAGCTGCGCGCCTGGTCGAGCCGTTGCGGATTCATGTCGCCGACGATCACGCAGGCGGCGCCCAGCAGACGCGCCGAGGCGGCGGCGGCCAGCCCCACCGGGCCGGCGCCGGCGATGTAGACCGTGCTGCCCGGCCCCACACCCGCGGTCACGCAGCCGTGATAGCCGGTGGGAAAGATATCCGACAGCAGCGTCAGGTCGCGGATCTTGTCCATCGCCCGGTCACGGTCGGGGAAGCGCAGCAGGTTGAAGTCGGCGTACGGCACCATGACGTACTCGGTCTGGCCGCCGACCCAGCCGCCCATGTCGACATAGCCGTAGGCGGCGCCCGGCCGCGCCGGGTTGACGTTGAGACAGATGTGGGTGTTGCCTTCCTTGCAGTTGCGGCAGCGGCCACAGGCGATGTTGAAAGGCACCGAAACCACATCGCCGACCTTGACGAACTCGACATCGCGGCCGCATTCGACCACCTCGCCGGTGATCTCGTGGCCCAGCACCAGCCCCGGTGGCGCCGTGGTGCGACCCCGCACCATGTGCTGATCGCTGCCGCAGATGTTGGTGGTGAGCACCTTGAGGATCACGCCGTGCTGGCACTGACGATTACCCAGGGCAAGCTCGGGAAAGGGAAGAGACTGCACCTCGACATGACCGGGGCCCTGATAGACGACCCCGCGGTTGGCTTGACTCATGGCTGGCGTCCTTTGTCGTTGTTCCTGTCACCGCACCCACGGTGACGACCTCGACCAGCCTAGCCCCGGCGCGAGGGAGGCCACTGTGCTCAGAAAGGCATCGGCATGCCTGAACGAGACAGCCGCACGACATCCCCCCGTCTCGCCTCAGTGCCGAAGCAGGTCTTCGACGCTGGCCACCTTGTCATCCATGCTCTGCTCGCGATCGGTACGCGTGCCGACCTTGAGCGTGGTGTTGATGCGGGGTGCCCCCATGGCGTGCACGGCTTCATGGCAGCGCTTCACCACGGCGAAGACCTCGTCCCACGGCCCCTCGATATTGGTCCCGTAGGCATGCATGCGATGCACCAGGCCGGCCTCCTCGATGATCGTCTGGCACGCCGCGACATGCCGGGATACGGAAACGCCGACGCCCATCGGCACCAGGCAGAAATCGACAATGACCTGCATGATTCACTCCTTTCGCGATCCGTATGACTGATTGCTCGTGGTCTATGCTGTTGAGCAAGGCTATTGCCACCATAGACTGAGCCTCTTGCAGGTCGCCAAGTCAATTAGCAAACTAAACGAGAGCTGTGTACAGCGGCAAGGATTGCCTTGCCCGAAAACCGTATCGCGCAACGGCGCCCCAGATAACGGAGTTCGGCATGACCAGTGACACTCGCATCGCCCCCATCGCACTGCCCGACACCCGCGCCCGACGCGTCATCGAGAGCCTGCTCGACGGCTCGGGTGTCGCGCTGAACGGCACCTCGCCCTGGGACATTCAGGTACACCATCCCGACTTCTTCTCGCGAGTTCTTCACCAGGGCACGCTCGGCCTCGGCGAGTCCTACATGGAAGGCTGGTGGGAATGCGAGCGCATCGACGAGATGACCCATCGCCTGCTGCGTCACGGCCTCGGCGAGCATGCGCACACCCCCTCCGAGCGCCTGATGTACAAGCTCCAGGCCGGCTTCTTCAACCTGCAGAGCAAGGCGCGGGCCTACATTGTCGGCGAGGCGCACTACGACCTGGGCAATGACCTGTTCGAACGCATGCTCGATCCGACCATGTGCTACTCCTGCGGCTACTGGAAGGACGCCGAGACACTGCACGAGGCCCAGGTGGCGAAACTCGATCTCGCCGCCCGCAAGCTGGGCATCGAGCCGGGCATGAAAGTGCTAGATATCGGCTGCGGCTGGGGCAGCTTCGCCGAGCATGCCGCACGCCATTACGGGGCCCACGTCACCGGCATCACCATCTCCCGGGAGCAGGCCGAACTGGCCCGCAAGCGCTGCGAAGGCCTGCCGGTCGAGATCATCCTCGAGGACTATCGCGATCTGGAAGGCCGCTTCGACCGCATCGTCTCGATCGGCATGTTCGAGCATGTCGGCCACCGCAACTACCGGACCTATTTCGACACCGTGGACCGGCTGCTGGCCGACGACGGCCTGTTCGTGCTGCACACCATCGGCTCCAACAACTCCGAGATCAGCGCCGACCCGTGGATTCACAAGTACATCTTCCCCAACGGCATTCTGCCGTCGATCAAGCATATCGCCCAGGCGACCGAGGGGCGGCTGCTGATGGAGGACTGGCAGAATTTCGGCGCCGACTACGATCGCACGCTGATGGCCTGGCAGGACAATTTCGACGCTCACTGGCACGAGATCGCCGACAACTACAACGAGAAGACCCGCCGCATGTTCCGCTACTACCTGGGAGCCTGTGCCGGCGCCTTTCGCGCCCGGGACATCCAGCTCTGGCAGGTGGTCTTCTCCAAGGGGCGGCCGGGTCGCTACGACAGCCCGCGCTGAACGGTCGCGGCTGCAGGAAACTGCTGACTCGTCTTCGGGGTCGAGGCTGACGCGATCTGTGGCATGACGCGCGCTTCATTTCGGGCGTATAGCGTGACGCTTTGTGCGGATCCGGTTGCCGATCGGCGGCAGGCTTCTGCTCCTGGACCAGCGCATGGCGTCACCCGATGCCCCCGATCTCACGCGGTCCGATGCCGCGGAGAGTCCCGACCTTCTGATCTGGCATGCCCGTGTCCGGGGAGAACCGGGGCATCACCGAGTACCGGAACGACATCGCCGAATCACTGCTCGAACGTGTCGATCGGCGCGTCTACACCGCCAGGCGCAACGGCCGCCACCGGGTCTTCAGCCGACCTGAAACTCCGCCGGGCGTACGGGTGGGGACGCAAGAGAAAGTCATGACGGGAGGAGTCGGGAAGCAGGCTCAATAGCCTTTCAACCAATGCTCCGCATTCGACTCGATGTGGCACAGCACACGGTGGAACGCCTCGTGATCGGCCGGTGCCAGTCCCGACAGGATCAGGGTCCTGACCTCATCGGCACGCGCCTCGAGCGTGTTCAGCATCTCACGGCCCGCAGCGGTGAAGTAGATCTGGCGAACACGACGGTCGCCGTGCGGCGTACGGCGCACGATCAATCCCTGCTGCTCGACCTGGGCCAGGGTCCGTGACAGCGACGGCAGCTCGACGCCCAGCGAGTCGGACAGCTGCTTCTGGGTGGTGCCATCGCCCATGTGGTGCAGCATGAACAGCACCGTCCAGCGCGGCTGGGTCAGCCCCGAGGCGGCAACGGTGCGGTCCACCACCGCCCGCCACAGGCGATGGACATGGCCCAGGCGCATTCCCAGCGAGGCATCGGCATCAGGCAGGTATTTAGTTTGCATGTCAAATAGACTATCACATGTTAGCCAACTAATAAATTATACCTAAAACAACTGCCGGCGAAAACGCCTTCTCCTGGCGCTCGCCCAAGCCACCGGCAGCAAACGATAGGAAATGACCCCGGCCAGGCCAGACGCTCAGTGGCTCCGACAGAGCTCCGCCGGGTGAGACAAGCGCTCCAGCAGGTAGCCACGCAGTTCCGGCGCCACGCCCATCTCGTCCAGCGCCGTGGCCATGCAGGCCAGCCAGGCGTCGCGTTCCGCCGGCCCGATCGGCAGATGGCGATGGGCGCGAGGGATGGCGATCGGCCCGAAGCGCTCCCGATAGCGGCTGGGACCCCCCATCCAGCCGATCAGGAAGGTCGCCAGCTTGTCCCGGGATTGGGCGAGGTCGTCAGGGTGCCAGGCACGAATCGTTCGCGCCTCGGGCAGCCGCTCCATCGCCGCATAGAAGCGCTCGACCAGTTCGACCACCGCGGCCTCGCCCCCCAGGGCGCGCAGTGTGCTGTCACCCACGCCATACACCGTCATCGTTTCTCTCCTCCTCGGCTCGTCGCGCACCAACGGCGAAAAGGGACATTGTGCCAATGCGCCCGCCCCGGGTCATGGCGTCGAGCGCTGCGGGGCGAGATGCTCGAGGAACCACTGGGCGGCAAGACGCTGCACCTCCTCGAGCTTGCCCGGCTCCTCGAACAGGTGAGTGGCACCGTGCACGGTAACCAGCTCGCAGGGCGCGGTCATCCGCTCTCGTGCCTGTTCGTTGAGGTCGATGACCTGATGATCACGCCCGCCGACCAGCAGCAGCGTGGGCGCCGCGACCCGTGCCAGGGCCGTGTCGGCAAGATCCACCCGCCCCCCGCGCGAGACCACGGCGTGCACCGCCTGCGGCCGTTCGGCGGCAGCAATCAGTGCCGCCGCCGCGCCGGTACTGGCACCGAACAGGCCGATGGCAAGCCCGCGGGTGGGCGCGTTCTCGACCACCCAGTCCACCGCCCCGGTCAGACGCCGGCCGATCAACGGGATGTCGAAACGCAGCTCGCGGGTGATCTCGTCGATGATGTTCTCCTCGGGGGTAAGCAGGTCGAATAGCAGCGTGGCCAGCCCCAGCGAGGCGAGGTATTCGGCGACCTGGCGATTGCGGGTACTGAAGCGGCTGCTGCCGCTGCCATGGGCGAACACCACGATGCCGGTGGCGCCCTCGGGCAGGATCAGGTCACCTTCCAGCCCGACGCCGGCAGCCTCGAGCGTGACGGTCCGGGGCGAAAGCATCATGGTCGGCCTCCTTGCCGCAGACGGCGGCAGAAGCGGAATTGGTGGGATCACGCGGCCTTGCTTGAGTGTAGGAACGCCCCGACGCTTCGCTCCAGTGACTCGACTCGACAGCCACCCGCGAGGCTCAGGTGCGCCCCCGGCTCTCGCCGCGGGCGATCCCACCGGCGATCAGGTGGGCGGTGCGCAGCGGCTCGGGAATCCGCCCCTCGAGTGCGGTAGTGCGGATCACCCGCTCGGCCTCGTCACGGCTCAGCCCCTGGCGCTGGACGTACACGCCGGCCAGCGGCTCCATCGGCCCCAGCCGGGCGATCCACGCCCACTTTCGCGAACCGCCGGGAATGTGCGCGAGCAGGGCCTCGCGAAGCGCCTCGGGACGCGGCGCATGACGGGCCACCACCAGCACCGGCAGCCCCGAGAGCCGATGCAGGCGCGCCGCATCGACGACGTTGAAGCCGGCCAGCGCCACGCCCTGCAGCAGGATCAGCTGCAGCTGTGCGGCAAAGCGCGTCCCGCTCGTCAGGCGCAACAACTCGCGGGTGGCATCGAGGCCGTCGCGCTCGACGCGCCCCGACACCACGCCGGCCAGTCGGCGGCCCGAGTACATGGCGCCGATCACGGTCACCGGCCCGCAATGGTCGCGCGCGAAGGGGCAATCGTCGAAGCCGACGATGTGCGAGAATGTACGCGGCTGGCGAGCGGTCATCGGCGCCCCTCGAGTGACGAATGCCGTTCCCAGCATAGCCCCCGCCGCCTTCACCGCCAGGAGTGGTCATGATCGAGCAGACCCTGCAGAACGTCTTCGGCTACGGCGAGTTTCGCCCCGGCCAGCGGCCGGTGATCGAGGCGGTGACGGCCGGACGCTCGGCGGCGGCGATCTTTCCCACCGGCTCCGGCAAGTCGCTGTGCTATCAGCTGCCGGCGCTGCACCTGCCGCACCTGACGCTGGTGGTCTCGCCGCTGCTGGCGCTGATGCAGGACCAGCTGGCGTTTCTCGAGCGCCACGGCATCGCCGCGGCGAGCATCGACTCCGGTCAGAGCCGCGAGCGCACCGCACAGGTGATGGCGGGCGTGAAGCGCGGCGAGATCCGCATCCTGATGATCTCGGTGGAACGCCTGAAGAACGAGCGCTTCCGCACCTTCATCAAGGGCGTGCCGATCTCGCTGCTGGTGGTCGACGAGGCCCACTGCATCAGCGAATGGGGCCACAACTTCCGCCCCGACTACCTCAAGCTGCCCGACTACCAGCGCGAGTTCGCCATTCCCCAGGCGCTGCTGCTCACCGCCACGGCGACGCCCCGGGTGATCGACGACATGGCGCGGCGCTTCGCCATCGCCGCCGACGACGTCACCACCACCGGCTTCTACCGGCCCAATCTCAACCTGCTCGTCGAGCCGCTGGCGGCCGAGGCCAAGCCACGCCTCCTGCGCGACTGGCTGCGGCCCCGACTGGCGGGGGACGCGCCGCAGCCGAGCATCGTCTACGTCACCCTGCAGCACACCGCCGAGCGGGTCGCCGGCTACCTGCGCCAGGCGGGACTCGACGCCGTCGCCTACCACGCCGGCCTCGACGCCGAGAGTCGCGAGCGCATCCAGCGCGACTTCATGAACGATGGTGTCGGCGTGATCGTCGCCACCATCGCCTTCGGCATGGGCATCGACAAGCGCGACATCCGCAACGTGGTGCACTTCGACCCGCCCAAGTCGCTGGAGAACTACAGTCAGGAGATCGGCCGAGCCGGCCGCGACGGCGAACCCTCCGACTGCCTGGTGCTGGCCGGCGGCGACAACCTGCGGGTGCTGGAGAACTTCGTCTATGGCGACACGCCGGAACCGGGCGGCATCCGCACGGTGATCGATGCGATCCTCACCGAGCGCGAAGGCAATCACTGGGAACTGATCCTCAACCGGCTCTCGCAGCGCAGCGACATCCGCCCGCTGCCGCTCAAGACGCTGCTGGTGCAGCTCGAGATGCGCGGCGTGATCGCCCCGCGCTACGCCTACTTCGCCGAGTACCGCTTCCAGTACCGGATCGAACCCGACGAGCTGGTGGCACGCTTCTCCGGCGAGCGCCGCGACTTCGTGGCGGCCATCGTCGCCGCCGCCGAACGCGCCCGGACCTGGTGCCAGCTGGACTTCGAGGCCCTGCACCGCGACGGCCGGGAACGTGGTCTGGACACTCGACGCGCACGGGTGATCGCCGCACTGGACTACTTCCACGACCAGGGCTGGATCCGCCTCGAGACCCGCCAGATGACCGAGGTCTACGAGGTCCTGCAAAGCGACGTCGACCCCGAGCGGCTCACCGCCGAGCTGCACGCCGACTTCCGCGCCAAGGAAGCCGCCGAGATCGCCCGAATCCACGCCATGCTGGCATTCTTCGAGAGCGACACCTGCCTGAGCCGTCGCTTGGCCGAGCATTTCGGCGACGAGCGCGCCCCCCGCCGATGCGGCCACTGCTCGGTGTGCGCCGGACGCGTGGCGCGCCTGCCCGAACCACCGGCACCGCAGCCCCTGGCCGAGCGGAATTTCCCCGAGCTTGCCGGCGAGTTCCTCGAGCGCGACGCCGACGAGGGCGATCCGGCGGGCCGCGAACTCGTCACCCGCTTCCTGTGCGGGCTGACCACGCCACGCCTGACCCGGCTCAAGGCGCGCCGGCTGCCGGGCTTCGCGGCGCTGGAGGGCTATCCCTATGGAGAAGTGCGTGACTGGGTCGCGCGGCACCTGACCGCCCGCGAAAGCCGCTGAAGCGGCCCGAGCGCCCCATCGCCCGGCGGGTTATACCTTCTTGACGAACTCCGACTTGAGCTTAATCGCGCCGATGCCGTCGATCTTGCAGTCGATGTTGTGGTCGCCGTCCACCAGGCGGATATTCTTGACCTTGGTGCCCACCTTCACCACCGACGACGACCCCTTGATCTTGAGGTCCTTGACCACGGTGATGGTGTCACCGTCCTGCAGGAGATTGCCGTGGGCGTCGCTGACCACCGGCGTGTCGTCGTCAGTCTCGACCGCCCCATCGGCGACCCACTCGTGGGCGCATTCCGGGCAGATCAGCAGGTCCTGATCCTGGTAGGTGAATTCCGATCCGCACTGCGGGCAGGGAGGCAACTGGCTCATGAACGATGTCCGATAACAGAGATGAGCGCGCAGTGTAATCGGTCGCGACGCATTGCCCAACCTGGCTTCCGTCCACCGTGCCGACCGACGCGCATTTGCCGGGTACCCCGCCCGATCATCCGTGCCCCGGCCCACCTTCGTCGCCCCACAGTGCCAGCAGCGTCTCGATGAACAGCTCGGCGGTGCTCGAGAGGTGGTGATCGTTGCGCTGAATCAGGCCGATGGTGCGCTCGATTCGCGGTTCGGGCAGGGGTCTCGAGCAAAGCGTGTCATGGTCGGCACCCGGCATGGTCATGCGCGGCAGGATGGCGACCCCCAGCCCGGACTCCACCAGCCCGAGCGATGTGGAAAGGTGCTGGACCTCGTAGAAGCCGTTGAGACGAATGCCCTCCGAGGACAGCACGTTGTCCAGCAGGGTGCGATTGCCGCTGTCGCGACTGACGGTAATCATGCGCACCGCTTCCAGATCGGCCCAGGTGATTGTCTCCTTGGCGGTCAGCGGATGGTCGGAGCGCAGCGCCAGCACGAACGGATCACGCAACAGTGGCGTGAAGGAGACCTCGGGCAGCTGCGGACTGATCATGTTGATGCCGAAATCCGCCTCCCCGTTGACCACTCGTTCCAGGCCCTCGTTGGCGCTGACATCGAGAATCCGGATACGGATCCCCGGCCATGCCTCGTTGAAACGCCGGATGACGCTGGGCAGGAAGTAGAACGCCGCCGTGGGCAGGCAGGCGATGGTCAGCGTGCCCTTCTGGTGGGTCGCCAACTCACGGATGCCGAGGATCGACGATTCATAGTCGTCGATCATCCGGCGGGCCCGCGGCAGGAAGTCGGCGCCGATCGCCGTCAACCAGGTACGCCGCGTGGTGCGCTCGAGCAATGTCACTTCGAGCGCTTCCTCCAGCTTCTGGATACGCCGCGATAGCGCGGGTTGTGACAGATGAAGGCGCTGCGCCGCCTCGTGAAAACTGCCCAGATCGGCAACCTGGACGAAGGCCTGCAGGTCGAGAAACTCGATGCGATGCTGCATAAACGATTCTTGCATTGAAAATATGTTATTGAACAAATTATCACATTAATACTTTTACCACATCGAATGCGCATTTTATTTGCATTTGAGGCATTAAAAAGCCGGTGACATGCTCGTTTCATGAGTTCAGGCACGGAAAGTGAAACGGCAATGATCCACAGCATCCCTTGCATCATCATGCGCGGCGGCACCTCCAAGGGCCCCTTCCTGCGCATGAGCGACCTGCCCGAATCGGTGGAGGCACGAACGGAGACACTGCTCAACCTGATGGGTGCCGGTCATGCCCTGCAGATCGACGGCATCGGTGGCAGTGACCCGTTGACCAGCAAGGTGGCGATCGTCGAACGCTCCGACCATCCCGACGCCGACGTCGATTACCTGTTCGCTCAGGTCGACGGCCCCGGACGCCGCGTCGACTTCAACCCCAACTGTGGCAACATGCTCTCGGCGGTCGGCCCCTATGCCATCGAGACCGGGCTGGTCGAACCGCAAGACGGCATCACCGTGGTGCGGGTTTGCAACCTCAACACGCAACGCCTCATCGAATGCCACGTCCCCACGCCGGGACGCCAGGTGGATTACGAAGGCGACACCCGCATCAGCGGCGTGCCGGGGAGCGCCGCGGGTATCCAGCTCAGCTTTCTCGATGTGGTGGGCACCAAGACCGGCGCCCTGCTGCCCACCGGCCAGGCGCGGGAGATCATCGACGGCATCGAGGTGACCTGCCTCGACGCCGCGACCCCGACCCTGCTGATCGCCGCCGAGGCCTTCGGCCTGACAGGCGACGAAACGCCCGCCGAACTCGACGCCAACGGCCCCATGCTCGCCCGCCTCGAGGCCATCCGCCGCGAAGCCGGGCGGCGCATGGGGCTCGGCGACGTCAGCCACGGCGTGCTGCCCAAGCCGGTTCTGCTGTCGGCCCCCGGCACCACCGAGGCGACGCTGCGCGCCCGCTACTTCGTGCCGCACCGCTGCCACAAGGCGCTCGCCGTGACCGGTGCCATCGCCCTGGCAACGGCGATCAGCGTTCCGGGGACCGTCGCCAACCGTATTGCCACCGCGGCGGGCCGGCTGACCGACGGCGAGTCACTGGCGCACGTGCGTCTCGAGCACCCCTCGGGCTACATCGATCTCGATGTCGAGCACCGCGGGCAGGACCCGCATGACGTCGCCCGGGTCTCGCTGGTCCGCACCGCCCGCAAGATCATGGCCGGCACGCTGTATTATCCCGGCACCACGCCCGATCACCGGCCGGCCGCTGCCATGACGGCCAGGACCGGCTAGATCGTAGTCCATCCGACGAATCCCAAAGAGCGACACAACAACAAGGAGTCACGCCATGCGCCCCTTGAAATCCCGACAGACTCTCGCCACCCGTCTGAAGCGCGCCGCCGGCCTCGGCCTGCTGTGCGCCGGCCTGAGCCCGCTGGTCCTTCCCGCGACGGCGAACGCCGCGGACCCCGACGTCCCCGATACCATCAAGTGGACCATCCCCTTCGGGGTGGGTGGCGGCACCGATGTCTGGGCACGCTTCTTCGCGCCCTGGTTCAGCGACTACCTGCCCGGCAAGCCGACCCTCGTGATCGACAACGTGCCCGGTGGCGGCTCGATCAACGGCGCCAACCTGTTCGCGGTCCGCGCCAAGTCCGATGGCAGCCAGTGGCTGGGTACGTCGGCCTCGACCCAGTACCCGGCCATGCTCGGCGACCCGCGGGTGCGCTACGACTACGCCGACTGGAAACCGATCCTCGCCACCCCGACCGGGGGCGTGGTCTACGCCTCCCCCAAGATGGGCAAGGACGCCGACAGCGCCCTTAAGGCCCTGCTGAAACAGCCGGTCAAGCTGGCCGCACAATCTCCCACCGGGGTCGAACTGCCGGTACTGATCGCCCTCGAGATGCTGGGCGTCGACATCGATCCGGTATTCGGCATGCGCAGCCGCGGTGAAGGTCGCCTGGCCTTCGAGCGTGGCGAGGCGACCATCGACTTCCAGACCACCTCGGCCTACCTGAGCAACGTCCAGCCGCTGGTCGACGACGGCAAGGCGATCCCGCTGTTCAGCCTCGGCGTGCTCGACGACGACGGCAACATCGTGCGTGATCCGACCTTCCCGGATCTGCCGACCTTCAACGAGATCTACCAACAGACCCAGGGCAAGGCGCCGTCGGGCAACGCCTACGAGGCCTATCGCAAGTTCTTCGCCTCCGGCTACGCCCTGCAGAAGCTGGTGATGGTCCCGGTCGACACCCCCGAGTCCCTCGTCGAAACTTACCGCCAGGCGGCTCGCGAGTTCATCAAGACCGACAAGTTCAAGGAAGAAGCGGCCGCCCAGCTCGGTCCCTACACGCCGATCGTCGGTGAGACGGTCTCCAAGCACCTCGAGGATGCCATGGCGATCAAGGACGAGACGCGCCAGTGGCTGATCACCTGGCTGGCGGACAAGTTCGACGTCCACCTGGCCACGCGCTGATCTCCCCGGCCCCGTTGCATCGCGCCGGGGCCGGCACGATTCCGACACGACAACGCGAAGAACCACGCCATGCTCGACATCCTTCTTTCCAGTCTGGGGCAGGTGTTCACCCCGTCCCATCTTCTCTACATGCTGCTCGGGGTCAGTGTCGGCCTGGTGGTCGGCATCATCCCCGGCCTCGGCGGTATCGCCGGCATGTCGCTGCTGCTGCCCTTCCTCTACGGCATGGACCCTTCGGTGGCCCTGGGCATGCTGATGGGGCTGGTGGCGGTGATCCCCACCGGCGATACCTTCGCCTCGGTGCTGCTGGGCATCCCCGGCTCCAGTGCCTCGCAGGCCACGGTGATCGACGGCTTCGCCCTGGCCAAGCGCGGCCAGGCGGCCCGGGCGCTGTCCAGTGCCTTCCTGTCATCGATGATCGGCGGCCTGATCGGCGCTGCAGTCCTGACCGGTTTCATCCTCATTGCCCGGCCGCTGGTGCTGGCGTTCTCCTCGTCGGAACTGTTCATGCTGACGCTGCTGGGCCTGTCGATGGTCGCCGTGCTTTCGGGGCGCGACCTGTTCAAGGGGCTCGCCGCCTGCGGACTGGGCCTGCTGGTCGGCGGCATGGGCATGGCTCCGGCGACCGGCGAGTTTCGTCTGAACTTCGGCCTCGACTACCTCTATGACGGCCTGCCGCTGGTCGTGGTGGGCCTGGGCATCTTCGCCCTGCCCGAGATCATCGACCTGCTGGTCCAGCGCGGCGCCATCGCCAGCGAACCCTGTCGTCTCGGCGAGGGCTGGCGCCAGGGCTTTCGCGACGTGCGGCGCGAGCGCGGCCTGGTGGCCCGTTGCGCGGGGTTCGGCAGCCTGATCGGGACCATCCCCGGGCTGGCCGGTTCGGTCGTCGACTGGATGACCTATGGCCACGCCGTGCAGAGCGCCAAGGACAAGAGCGAGTTCGGTCGCGGCGACATCCGCGGCGTCATCGCCCCCGAGTCGGCCAATAACGCCTGCGCCTGCGGCGCGATGGTGCCCACGCTGCTGTTCGGCGTCCCCGGTTCGGGCAGCGCGGCGGTGTTCCTCGGCGGCCTGCTCCTGCTCGGCCTGCAACCGGGCATCGGCATGATCGAGACCCACCTCGATCTGACCTATACCATCATCTGGTCGCTGGCGCTGGCCAACATCCTCGGTGCCGGCCTCTGCCTGGGGCTGGCCGGCCCGGTGGCCAGCCTCACGCGGGTGCGCTTTACCATTCTCGCCCCATTGATCACCGTGCTCATCCTGTTCGCCGCCTACCAGGCGACCCGGGCCACCGGCGACCTGGTCGCGCTGGCCGCCGTCGGTGCCATCGGCGTGCTGTTCAAGAAGGCCAACTGGTCCCGCCCGGCCTTCCTGATCGGCTTCGTCCTGGCACCGGGTGCCGAGACCTACTTCTATCAGGCGGTCCAGTTCCAGGGCAGCGCGGCGTTCGCCCGCCCCGGCGTGATGATCATCGGTGCGCTGATCCTGGCGGTGCTGTTCATCCCCGCCCTCAAGGCGCTGTGGCTGAAACGCCGCCAGGCAAGAGTGAATGGCGACACCGCCGACACCGAAGCGGCGATCCTGGCCGAGCGGGCACGGCCCGTCTTCGGCGCGGTGGACGTCGTGCTGCTGGCGGGGCTGCTGGGTCTGGCCGCGTTCGCCTGGAGCGATGTCGCCGGCCTCTCGCTGCTGGGCAGCGTGTTTCCCAAGCTGGCCATCGCGATCATGGCGGTGGGCTGTCTCGCCGAGACGGCGCGCTACGTCCTTCGCCGGCCCCAGTGGCAGGGTCAGGCCTGCCGGGAGGAACTGATCTGGCTGGCGGGCTTCTGCGCGCTGATCGCGGCGATCATCGGGCTGGGCTTCATCAGTACGGCGGCGATCTTCTGTCTGGCTTTCCTGGTGGGCATCGCCCGACTCAAGCCGTGGACATCGGCGGGAATGGCCGTCGGCGTGGTGGTCTTCCTGGTCGGCATGGCGCACTTCCTGACGCTGACCTACCCCAGCGGGTTGCTCGATCCCTGGCTGTTCAGCTGAGCCCCGCCCGGAGCGGCCGTCATCCCGCCATCGCGGGTGGCGGCCCCTTCCCCGGCATTTCCTCCTCTCGACTCAACCATTACCCTGCGAATGGCTTACACTGTCGCCACGACCTCCTTCCGTTCCCACGACCGGGGTATTCCATGCTCGAACTCGATCCTCGAACCACCGCCCTCGTCCTCGTCGACCTGCAGCGCGGCAGCGTCGGCATGCCGCTGGCGCCGCGCAGCGGCGAGGTCGTGGTCGGTGCCGACCTGGCACTGGCCTGATGCCCGGCGGCGCCCGAGCCCCGACATTCGACCTGGCCTCGCGCAGCCCCGCGGTGCAGTGGCTGGCCCTGAGCCTGCTTTCGGCGCTGCTCGCCGTCGCCCTGGTGAGCCTGAACGTGCCTGCCGGGCTGCTGCTCGGGCCGATGGCCGCCGCCGTGGTGGTCGCCGTGGGGCGGGGACGGGTGCGCGTGCCTCGGCGGCCGTTTCTGCTCGCCCAGGCGAGCATCGGCTGCCTGATCGCCCAGAGCATCACCGTGCCTATCCTTCACGAGATCGGCCGGCACTGGCCCACCTTCGGCCTGGCGGTGGTGGCGGTGATCGCCGCCAGCAGCCTGCTCGGCTGGCTGCTGGCACGCTGGCAGGTACTGCCGGGCACCACCGCGATCTGGGGTTCGGCACCGGGCGCGGCCACCGCCATGGTGCTGATGGCCGAGTCGTTCGGCGCCGACGTGCGACTGGTCGCTTTCATGCAGTATCTGCGGGTGGTGATCGTGACCCTGGTCGCCTCGCTGGTGGCCTCGTTCTTCATGCCGGAAGGCGCCGGCGGTGCTTCGTCCGGCCGGGAGTGGTTCGTTGCGGTGGAGCCTGCCGCCCTGGCAATGACACTGGGCGTGATCGTCCTTGGCGCCGTCACCGGCCGGGTTTCGCGCCTGCCCGCCGGCCCGCTGCTGGTAACGCTGGTGGGAGCCACACTGCTGCAGGATCTCGGCGGCGTGACCCTCGCGCTGCCCGCGCCCCTGCTCGCCGTCAGCTACGCCTTCGTCGGCTGGAACATAGGCCTGCGCTTCGACCGCGCCATCCTCGTCCATGTCGCCCGCTCGTTGCCCGGCGTGCTCGTCTCGATTGTCTGCCTGGTGGCAATCTGCGGGGGCTTCGCTGTCCTGCTGGTGGTGTTCGCCGGGCTCGATCCGCTCACCGCCTATCTCGCCACCAGCCCCGGCGGCGCCGACTCGGTGGCGATCATCGCCGCCTCGACCCATGTCGACGTGGCCTACGTGATGGCGATGCAGCTCGCCCGCTTCGTGCTGGTGCTGCTGTTCGGACCGCACCTCGCGCGATTGATCGCCAGACAGGCCAGGCGCCGCCGGCCCGAGGCGCCCTGACGAGTCAGCGCGGCGTGCCGGACCCGCGAGCCCCGATCACGCAGTTGCGACCGGCCTGCTTGGCCCGATACAGGTGCTGATCGGCCACGTTGATCAGGGCATCGCTGCCGGCGACGTCGGACGCCATGACCGCGATGCCGGCGCTCAGGGTGCACTGGAAGTCCCGCTCGTCGCCATGGAACGTCAGCGCGCCGAAGGACTCGCGCAACTCGTCGAGCACCTTGAAGGCCTGGGCGCTTTCGCAGTCATTGAGCACCAGCAGGAACTCCTCGCCGCCGTAACGGCCGATCAGGTCACTCTCGCGAAGCCGGCGGCGCAGCAGGTTGGCCAGCGCACGAATCACCTCGTCGCCGGCCAGATGACCGTGGGTATCGTTGACCGACTTGAAGTGATCGATGTCGAGCATGGCCAGGCACAGGCTGGCATCACGCCGCCGGGCCTGGGCAATGGCGGCCTGCAGCCGCGCCTTGATGTCGGCGTGCTTGAGCAGGCCGGTCAGGCCGTCGCGGGACAGCGCGGCGGCCAGCTCCCGGGAGCGCCGGGCCCGTGCCGTGACCGCGGCAACCAGCGCCTCGGGCGCGATCGGCTTGGTGAGGAAGTCGTCGCCGGCCTTGGTCATCGCCTCGAGCTGCGCGCCGGCATCGAGCGCGGCCGACAGGTAGATGATCGGCACCTGCAGCCAGCGGGGATGGTAGCGCACGATCTGGGCCAGTTCGGGGCCGCTGCACTGGGGCATGTGCACGTCCAGCACCAGCACGTCGGGCGCGAACCCCTCCATGGCCTCGAGTATCCCCTCGGGGCGGCTGAGGGTCATCACCGTGAAGCCGACCTCTTCCAGCAACAGGCGATGATAGGTGTGCATCATCTCGTCGTCATCGACCAGCAGGACCCGTGCCGGCGGCAGGCGATGCCGGCGCAGGTGCGTCTCGAGCATGTCGGCCAGCCGGATCGGATCCAGCGGATGAGAGATGATCCCCACGACGCCGGCCCGCACGGCCCGCAGCTGGTCCTCGAAGGCCTGGGCCCGGCTGGTGACGAACAGCGGCAAAGGCTCGGCGAACAGGTGCTGCACCGCCTCGCCGATGGCCAGGCCATCCTCGACCGCCAGGTGCAGGTCGAGGATCAGCGCATCGGGGCGCTGCTCGCGGCACGCCCGCTCGAGCGCCTCCCCCGTGCCGAACCGGCAGGTCCGGTAGTGGAAGCTCTCGAGCATGCGGCACAGCTGCTGCCCCGTGGCATCGTCGTCATCGAGCACGAAGATCAGCGGCTGGCGGGATTCCCGGTCTTCCGGTGCCCGGGCCACGACCGGGGAGTGCAGCAGGTCGTCGGCGATGGAGAGCCGCTCGGGAGTCAGCGACTTCACCAGCGCCGGCAGGGAGCCGAGTTCGCGCAGGAAGACCCCGGCGTCGCCGGAGGCGCCGGTCTGCAGGATCCGCTCCAGGCGATGCTCCAGCAGCCGACAGATTTCACTGGCCTCCTGAAAGCCGAAGGTGCCCGCCGAACCGGCGATGCGATGCAGCCGTCCGCGAACCGGCTCCCAGGGAGCGCCGTTCAGGATGGGATTGCCCAGCTCCTGCGCCCGGGCCGACAGATCGGCGCACTCCCGGCCGAGCCAGAGCCCGTAGTCATGGCGCATGCGCTCGAGCCTGGCCCGAATATCGGCGTTAGCCATGGGAGTCATGCAACGTCCCTCCCGACCGTCCCGCACCGTGCGGCTGGCCCGCCCGGCCCGCCGCTTTCCGTGCCGCCCGTGTCATGGCGACCCTCGACTCGCTGTCCTCGACCTGCAGAACACGACGCCCCTCCGGCATGACCCACCTCTGCCCCTGATCCGACTGTTTACCCTGCCCACTTTTTCGCAGCGTGTCACTCGCCCCGCCGACCCCGGCAGGCGCTTGCCACACCCGAGCTTCCCCCTTCTACACTGAATCCCATCATGACATGGTAACGGAGGCTTCGAATGGACGAGAAACGCATCTGCGAGTGCCCTTATTGCCAGTGCGTCGTGCCCGACACGGCGCTGCCGGTCAACGGCCACTACTACTGCTGCTCGGCCTGTGCCAGCGCCCATCCCGACCGTCAGCCCTGCCAGGATGCGAACTGCGACTGCCATCAGCACGGCTGGGGCGGCATCAAGACGTGACGCGACAGCCGCCGTTGCGTGAAACGCCGTGACTGGCGTTTCACGCCAACTCGTCCCATCTTGACGGAAAGGCTCCCGCCCGGCCTCCCGACCCAAGGAGAACCATCGACACGCGACTCCCGCCACCCCGTTCAGGGCTCACGCCCGTGGTTGTCATCATCGCGCCATGCTCGGCTGTCAGCGTCGAGCGGGCCATCAACCAAGGAGTGCTCACGCCGATGGTACGTATCGACAAGAAGGCAACCCGCCTGTATGTGCTCGACACCAACGTCCTGATCCACGACCCTGCCGCCCTGTATCACTTCGAGGAGCACGATGTGGTCATCCCCATGACCGTGCTCGAGGAACTCGACAAGCACAAGAACGGCCTGCGCGACATCGCCCGCACCGCGCGCCAGGTCAGCCGCACCCTCTCCGAACTCACCGCCAGCGCCACCTTCGACGAGATCCGTGCCGGCATTCCACTCCCCGGCACCGGCCAGACCGGACGCCTGCGCTTTCTCTGCTACAGCGACCTCAAGCCGCTCGACCCGCTCGAGGACAGTCCCGACAACCGCCTGCTGGCCGAGACCTGCCGGCTGCGCGACGAACGCCCGGATGCCTCGGTCATCCTGGTGACCAAGGACATCAACCTGCGCGTCAAGGCGGCGGCGCTCAACGTGCCGGTCGAGGACTATCGCAACGACCGCGCGTTCAGCGACAACGACGCCATGATCGAGGGAGCCCGGGTCTACGCCCAGGCCGGGCCGGATGGCGCCGGGCTCTGGGAGTCCCTCGACGTCGAGGTCAGCGTCGAGCGTATCGACCAGCAGACCTGCTATGCACTGACCGGCGCGCTGCCCGATGACTGGCATGCCGGCATGCTGGTGGCCGACAGCGACAACGGGGCCGACTTCGAGGCCATCGTGCGCGAATGCGGGGTCGGCGGCGCCCGGCTCGAGCTGCTCACCAACTACCGCCATCACGCCGGGGTCTGGGGCGTGCACGCCCATGACAGCCGGCAGAACTTCACGCTCAACCTGCTGATGGACCCCGAGATCGACCTGGTGACCATCGCCGGCACCGCCGGTACCGGCAAGACCTACATGACCCTGGCCGCCGCCTTCGAGCAGACCTTCGACCAGAAGCGCTTCGAGCGCATCGTCTTCACCCGCGCGCCGATCCCCATGGGCGAGGATATCGGCTTCCTGCCGGGCACCGAGGAGGAGAAGATGTCACCGTGGATGGGCGCCTTCCACGACAACATGGACAACCTGCTGCGCGACGAGCGCGACGGCACCACGAACTGGAGCGAGGGCGCCACCCGGCAGCTGATCGGCTCGCGAGTGCAGATCCGCTCGCCGACCTTCATGCGCGGGCGCACGCTCAACGACACCTTCCTGATCATCGACGAGGCCCAGAACTTCACCCCCAAGCAGCTCAAGGGGCTGATCTCGCGGGCCGGGCGCAACACCAAGATCATCTGTCTGGGCAACGTCGGCCAGATCGACACGCCCTACCTCACCGCCAACACCTGCGGCATGGCCGCGGTGGTCGAACGCTTCCGCGACTGGCCGCATGCCGGCCACATCACCCTGAAGAGCGTCGAGCGCTCGCGGCTGGCCATGGCCGCGGAAGACCTGCTGTAGAAGGCGCCACACACGACGACGCCGGCCCGGCGGCTCGCACGACGGGCCGCCAGGCCGGCGTCACCGGGCCGGGAAACGGGTCAGTGCCGTGCGTTCACGGCCTTCTCGAGCAGCGCCTCGCTTTCGCTGCCGGGCCCCTTGCGCAGGATCTCCTGCGCCTCGTGATAGAGGCACACATAGGCGTTGCAGGAGGCACAGAACACCTTGTCGTCGGGATTGTGGACCTCGGACACCCGCATCAGATGGCTGCCGCACGCGGGGCACCCCACCGGCAGACGAAAATCCTCGGACAGGTCATGATCGGTCATTGGCACTCACTCCCTTGATGGTGAAGGCAGGGCCGCAATCGACCCTGCCTCCAGTGTTTGGGGCATCGGCCCGATTATCAAGCACCCGGCCTATCGAGCCCCCTGCCGCCGCAGCACCACGCCCACATTATTGGCCGGCAGTTCCACGACCTGCTCGAGGTGCAGCCCGCTGGCACGCGCCAGGGTCGACACCGCCGCCAGCGAGCGCAGGCCCCAGCGGGGATCGCGGCGGCGCAGCTCGGCATCGAAGGCCTCGTTGCTGGGTGCCGTCGGCACGCCGTCGCGCAGGAAGGGGCCGTAGAGGAACACCGGGGCGCCGGCCGGCAGGCGGTCGCCGGCCTCGCCGAGCAGGGCCTCGGTCACCGACCAGGGGGCGATGTGCAGCAGATTGATGGCCACCAGGGCGTCGAAGGCATCGACCGGCCAGGGGCGCCGCTCCACATCCAGGGCCAGCGGCTCGGCAAGGTTGCCGAGGGCGCTCTCCGCTCGCCAGGCGGCGATCGAGGCCCGGGCCGACTCGCTGGGATCACTGGGCTGCCAGCGCACGTCCGGCAACGCCGCGGCAAAATGCACGGCGTGCTCGCCGGTACCGCTAGCCAGCTCCAGCACCGTTCGAACCCCGCCCAGCAGCGGCGCGAGCGTGGCCAGAATCGGCTCGCGGTTGCGCTGGGCCGCCGGGCTGGACAGGCGTTCGTCCGAATGGCCCGTCATCGGGTCCATGCTCTGCATCGTGACACTCTCCTCGGTACCTTGCTCGGTACTCGCCTGGGTATCGGCGGTGACGCTCCGATTCGTCCTCGCTCGGGTGCCATCCCGTTCAAGTTTTGTCGGCTACAGGCCGATAAGACGTCAAATGCGGTCTGCCATGCCAGGGATCAGGGCGCGGCGCCATTTTCGCCACCGCGGGTCATCAAGCGTCAGGAACGATCAGTCTTGCCATGCAGCCACCACGCCTTCCCGACAACGAAGCACAACGCTTGCGGACCCTGCACCGCCTCGAACTCCTCGACAGCCTCCCGGAAATCGAGTTCGACCAGCTGACCGAGCTGGCCGCACGCCTGTTCGACGTGCCCACGGCGCTGATTTCGCTGGTCGACGTCGACCGCCAGTGGTTCAAGTCGGCGCGCGGCCTGGACTGCCGGGAGACCCCGCGGGACGTTTCCTTCTGCGGCCATGTCGTCGCCGACGATCGACCGCTGGTGGTCGAGGACACGCAACTGGACGCGCGCTTTCGGGACAACCCGCTGGTGGATCGGATCGACGGCATCCGCTTCTATGCCGGCCATCCGCTGCGCCCCCTCGATGGCCACGTCGTCGGCACCCTGTGCCTGATCGACACCCGGCCGCGCCGCTTCGATGCCCGCCAGCAGGAAAGCCTGGCGATGCTGGCCGCCCAGGCGGAAGAGCTGATCCGCCTGCACCTGGCCCACCGCAAGGCGCAAAGTCGTGAGCGTCGGCATCATCGCCAGCAGACGCTGCTGCGGGTCCTGCATCAGGGCATCACCGATTATCGCGCCCTGATGTCGGGCCGCCGCCTGTGGGACTTCCTGATGGAAGCCCTGCGCGAACTGACCGGCAGCGACTACGCACTGATCGGCGAAGTGCTGCACGAGGCCGAGGGGCCGGCCCTGAAGATCCACGCCATCACCGACCTCTCGTGGAACGCGCAATCCCGCCGGCTGATGGAACAACTGCGCTCGGGGGACATGCGCCTGACCAACCCCGGCTCGCTGCTGGGTCGCGTATTCGCCCATGGCGATACCATCATCACCGACGATCTGGCCAACCACCCCCTCCGGGGCGGCTTTCCGCCCGGACACCCGCCGATCCACAACTACCTGGGCGTGCCCATCGTCCACGACGGCCGGGTGATCGGCATGTACGCCACCGCCAACAGCGATGACGGATATTCTCCCGAGACCGTGGCATGGCTGGAGCCATTCAACGCCACCTGCGCGCTGCTGATCAATCTCTACCGCCAGTTTTCCGAGCGCGACCGCATCCAGCAGGAAATCACCCGGGCCCGCGATCAGGCGGAGCGGGCCAGCCGCGCCAAGAGCGACTTTCTCTCGGCGATGAGCCATGAGTTGCGCACCCCGCTCAACGCCATTCTCGGCTTCGCCCAGTTGCTCGCCAACGGCCGCCGCGACCCGCTCTCCGAACGCCAGCAGCGGCAGGTCGCCCAGATTCGCAGCAGCGGCGAACACCTGCTGGCCCTGATCAACGACATCCTCGATCTCTCCCGGATCGAGGCCGGCCGCATGACGCTGGCCCTCGAGGCAGTATCGGTCAGGGATATCTGCGACGCGGCGCTGGAAAGCCTGGCACCGTTGGCCCGGGAGGCCGCCGTCACCCTGCATGGCCCAGCGGAGACGGCCGATCCCTGCGTGCTCGCCGACCCGACCCGCCTCAAGCAGGTGCTGCTCAACCTGCTGTCCAATGCCATCAAGTACAACCGCCCCGAGGGCCGCGTCGTGGTCACCCTGGCCGAGCACGGCGACACCCTTCGGGTAAGTGTCGAGGACACCGGCGTCGGCATCTCCGAGGCGCGCATCGCCGAGCTGTTCCAGCCCTTCAACCGCCTCGAGGCGGAAGGCAGCACCATTGAAGGGACCGGCATCGGTCTGACACTGACCCGCCAGCTGATCGAACAGATGCACGGCCGCATCGGCGTCACCAGCGAAAAGGACGCCGGCAGCCGATTCTGGATCGAGCTTCGCCGCGCCGATGACGCACCGGCCGGCGACCCCGAGCCGCCGCCCGCCGCCCTCGAGACCCGCTTCAAGAAGGAAGCCAGCGATGCCTGACAAGGACGCCCTGCTCGCCAGCCACATCCTGGTGGTCGACGACAACCCCGCCAATCTCGCCTTGCTCGAGGACCTGCTGGACGACGAGGGCTTCACCCGGGTCGCCACGCTCGATGATCCGCGCCGGGTAGTCGACTACTGCCACGACACACCGCCCGACCTGCTGCTGCTCGACGTGCGCATGCCGCATATCGACGGCCTGACCCTGCTCGGTGAGCTGCAGCAGCGCTGGAACGGTGAAGGACCGCCGGTGATCGTGCTGACCGCGCAGACCGATCGCGACACCCGCTCACGGGCGCTCGAGCTCGGCGCCCGCGACTTTCTGAACAAGCCCTTCGATCATCAGGAAGCCCTGCAGCGAATCCACAACGCCCTGCAGGCCGGCCGCCTGTATCGGGAACGCACGGACCAGAACGCCCGGCTCGAACAGCTGGTGGCCCAGCGAACCACCGAACTCGAGCGCCTGGCCTATCAGGAACCGATCACCGGCTTGCCCAACCGCAGCGCTCTGGTCAAGTGGCTGGAACGCCACCTGACGACGGGCCGCGGCACCTGCCTGCTGTTCATCGCCCTCGACGGTCTGGACGACATCGCACGCCTGCATGGCTATCCGGCATCGGATGCCCTGCTCAAGCATGCCTGCCACCTGCTGGCCAGCGAGGCCCACTCGCGTGACGTGATGGGCTGTTGGGGCGGGGCCGAGCTGCTGCTGATCTGCCACGCCCCCTCGGACGAGGACACCCTGCACATCCGGGCCAGGCGCATCCTGACCCTGTTGGCGCGCGACCACCAGATCGGCGACGCACTGATGTCGCTGACCGCCCGCATCGGTATCAGCCGCGCGGAGAAGGAGGCCGACACACCCGAGCAACTGGTCCGCCAGGCCAGCCTTGCCCTGCCGTCGCCGGGCGATACGCCGATAGGCTTCTACTCGGCCGGCCTCGAGCAGCGCCACCAGCAACGGGCCCGCATGCAGCAGCTCCTCCGCGACGCAACCTCACGGGGCGAACTGCAACTGGTCTACCAACCCAAGGTGTCGCTACGCACCGGCCGGCTGATCGGCGCCGAAGCCCTGCTGCGCTGGACCAGCGACGAACTGGGTCATGTCTCGCCGGGGGACTTCATCCCCCTGGCCGAGACCAGTGGCGAGATTCTCGCCATCGGCGACTGGGTGGTCGACGAAGCCATACGTCAGGCCCGGAAATGGCGCGGCCAGGGCCAGGTCGATGACGACTTCAGCATCGCCATCAACGTCGCCGCCCGACAGTTGATGACGTCAGGGTTCGCCAGGCGCGTACTGACACGCCTGCGCTATGCCGGCCTGCCGGCTCATGCCCTGGAGGTCGAGGTCACCGAGTCGGGACTGATGGAGGACGTCAGCCTGGCGCGGGAGACACTCAGGACACTGGCCGATCAGGGCATCCGCATCGCCATTGACGACTTCGGTACTGGCTATTCCTCGCTGGCCTACCTCAAGACGCTGCCGGTCAACACGCTGAAGATCGACCGTGCCTTCATCAATGACATGCTCCACAGCAGCCACGACCGCAATCTGGCCAATACCGTGATCCAGCTGGCCCACAGCTTCGGCTGCGATGTGGTCGCCGAAGGCATCGAGAACCCCGAGCAGGCCCGGCTGCTGGCCTCGCTGAACTGCGAGCACGCCCAGGGCTACTGGTTCTCGGCACCGCTGCCGGCCGAGCGTTTCCTGGAATGGAAGACACAGTACCGCGCCGAGCCCTATCAGGAGCGCTCTCGCTAGCAGCGCTCGCTCACGACGTGCCGCCACCCCCGCCCCGGCGAACGCCAGAGTAAGGCAGCCGCGCAAAAGGGCAGGACAAAAAAAGAGGCCCGCTCCCAGGGGAGCGGGCCAAGCAACAGCATAGGCTGTCGAGAGAGAACAGTCGCCCGCCTCACCGGCGGGATGGCTCAGTGGTGAAAGCGCTCGGCGGCCTCGCGGGCCAGGGCCTTGATGCCCGCCCAGTCTTCCGCCTCGATCAGTTTCTTGGGCGTTACCCAGGAACCGCCGACACACATCACGTTGGGCAGCTTGAGATAGTCCTCGGCATTGTCCGGGGTGATGCCGCCGGTCGGGCAGAAGCGCGCCTCGGGGATCGGCCCACCGAACGCCTTGATCGCCGGTGCGCCGCCACTGGCTTCAGCCGGGAAGAACTTGAAGCGCCGGTACCCGAACTGCCAGCCGGTCATCAGCTCGGAAATCGTTGCCACGCCCGGCAGCATGGGGACCGGGCTGCTCACGCCATAACGGTACAACGCCTCGGTCGCGCCGGGGGTCACCACGAAGTCGACCCCGACCTGCTCGGCCTGGCGATACTGGGCCGGCGTCAGCACAGTGCCGGCGCCGATGCTGGCCCCCGGCAATGCCTCGCGCATGCGCGCGATGGCCGCCAGCGCGCAGTCGGTGCGCAGCGTGATCTCGAGGACCGGCAGCCCGCCTTCAACCAGCGCACGGCCCAGCGGCACGGCATCTTCCAGTCGCTCGATGGTCAGCACCGGAATCACCTCCGCCTTCTGGCAGATGCTGTCGAGCTCGGTGGTACGGGTGGAAGGCAGCTGCTTTTCAGTGGTCATGTCATGCTCCAGCAATTCGGTTCAGGGTGCCCAGTAGACGGCCAGTGGACAGGCCAGAAAGGCACGGATGGGCAGCTCGCGGGCATCGTCGCCGGCCAGGGCCTGCGCCAGCACCGAGCGCTTGTTGTCGCCGACAATGTGCAGAACATGGCGGCGAGCCCGGTGCAGATAGGCGGCGCTCAGGGTGATGCGCGGCTGGGCAACGCTCGGCGCGCGCACGGCCACGACCGCCTCATCGGTGGTCAGTGCCAGCCCCAGCTCGCCGCTGTCGGGAAACAGCGAGGCGGTATGGCCGTCACCGCCCATGCCCAGAATCACCACGCTGGCCGGCCAGGGCAGTGCGGTGATGCGCTCGGCCACGGTGGCCGCGCCCTGCTCGGGCGTCGCCTCGCCGCTGGTCAGCGAATGGAAGGTCGCCGCTGCCGCCGGACCGACGAGCAGCTGCTCGCGGACCAGCCGGGCGTTGCTGTCGGCGTTGTCCTCGCCGACCCAGCGCTCGTCGGCCAGGGTCACGTCGATGCGCTCCCAGGGCAGCGCCATGGCCGCCAGCCGGGCGAAGAACGTCACCGGCGTGGAGCCGCCGGACACCACCAGCAGCGCCCGGGGCTGCTGTTCCAGGTCGGCGCTCAACGCCCCGGCCACCGCCTCGGCCAGTTGCGCGGCAAGCCGCTCCCGCGGAGAAATCTCGGTCGTCATGGAGTCACGCCTCGCTCAATAGTCCTCGTACCAGCTACGGCCGTCCTGGGTGATCATGGCGATCGACGCCACCGGCCCCCAGGACCCCGCCGGATAGCGCCGCGGCGGCATGTCGCGGGCCTTCCATCCCTCGATCAGCTGGTCGCACCAGCGCCAGGCGTACTCCACCTCGTCGCGGCGCACGAACAGGTACTGCTGGCCCTTCATCACCTCGAGCAGCAGCCGCTCGTAGGCATCCGGAATCCGCGACTTGGGGAAGGCGCTGTTGAAGTCCAGGTGCAGCGGCCCCGGGCGCAGGCGCATGCCCTTGTCGAGCCCGCCGTCCTTGGTCAGCACCTGCAGGGCGATGCCCTCTTCCGGCTGCAGGCGGATGATCAGCTTGTTGGCGGCCAGGTCGCGCTGGTCGGGATCGAAGATGTAGTGCGGCTGCTGGCGGAAGTGGATGACGATCTGCGAGAGCTTCTCGGGCATCCGCTTGCCGGTGCGCAGATAGAATGGCACCCCGGCCCAGCGCCAGTTGGAGACCTCGGTCTTCATGGCGACGAAGGTCTCGGTGCGGCTCTCGGTGTTGGCGCCTTCTTCTTCCAGATAGCCCGGCACGCTCTCGCCGTTGATCGACCCGGCGATGTACTGCCCGCGTACCACGTCGCGACCGATGGTCTCCTGGGTGAAGGGCTTGAGGGCCTTGAGCACCTTGACCTTCTCGTCACGGATGGCATCGGCATCCAGATTCGACGGCGGGTCCATGGCGATCAGGCAGAGCAGCTGGAGCAGGTGGTTCTGCACCATGTCGCGCAGCTGACCGGCCTTGTCGAAGTAGCCCCAGCGCCCCTCGATGCCCACCTGCTCGGCCACGGTGATCTCGACGTGCGAGATCTGGTTCTGATTCCACTGGTTGCCGAACAGCGGGTTGGCGAAGCGCAGGGCGATCAGGTTCTGGACGGTTTCCTTGCCCAGGTAATGATCGATGCGATAGATGCGCGACTCGGGGAAGGCCTCGCCGATCGCGTCGTTGATCTGCCGCGAGGATTCCAGGTCGTAGCCGATGGGCTTTTCCACCACCACGCGCGTCTGCTCGTCCAGGCTGCCGCTGGCGCTCAGGTTGCGGCAGATATCGCCGTAGATGCTCGCCGGCACGGCCAGATAGACGGTCATCGGCCGCTCGACGTCCTTGCGCCACCGGGCGATGGCGTCGTAGCCCTCGACGGTGGCGAAATCGAGCTGGAGGTAGTCGAGGCGCGCGATGAAGCGCTCCAGACAGGTCTTTTCCAGCAGCGCCGTCTTGACGTGCTTCTTCAGCGCCTGCTGGACGCGCTGGCGGAAGGCCTCGGCGTCGATGTCCTGGCGCGCCAGGCCGAGGATGCGCGTCGACGCGCCCAGCAGGCCGTCGCGATCGAGATGGTAAAGCGCCGTGTAGAGCTTGCGCAGGGCCAGGTCACCGAGGGCGCCGAACAGCGCCAGATCGATGTCGGGCGTGGTGTCTTGGGTCATGCCTCGAACCCCTTCAATCTGGTAATCTTACGTATAAAATATGCCATTGATGCGTTTCACGGCAAGATTAATCGGTAATTTTACTACCAAACATGCCATCCTGTCGTGGCCCGCGCTTGGCGTTATCCCGAGCGTCACGCTAGGATGTGGCTACCAATGTAGTTAAATCACTACATATTGCATCAGGAGCCGTTATTCGCATGGCCAGCCATGACCTTCTCGAGCGCATTCGCGCCCGCCTCGACGAGCTCAACCGCTCGGAACGCAAGGTGGCCGATGTCATTCTCCAGGACCCGGCGACCGCCACCGGACTGAGCATCGCCACCCTGGCGCAGGCGGCCTCGGTCAGCGAACCCACCGTCAACCGCTTCTGCCGCAATTTCGACGCCAAGGGCTACCCGGACTTCAAGATCAAGCTGGCACAAAGTCTGGCCGGCGGCACGCCCTATGTCAGCCGCAGCGTCGAACGCGGGGACGACGCCGCCCGCTACGGCGACAAGATCTTCGGCGCCACCATCGCCGCCCTCGACGACGCTCGCCGCGCACTCGACGCCAAGCGCGTGGAACGCGCCGTCGACTACCTGATCCAGGCCAAGCAGATCAGCTTCTTCGGCCTCGGCGCCTCGGGCCCGGTCGCCCAGGACGCCCAGCACAAGTTCTTCCGCTTCAACCTGCCGGTGATGGTCTACGAGGACGTGCTCATGCAGCGCATGGTCGCCGCCGCCAGCCACACCGGCGATGCCATCGTGATCATCTCCTACACCGGACGCACCCGCGAACTGGTGGAGATCGCCCGCCTCGCCCGCAGCAACGGCGCCGTGGTGCTGGGAATCACCGCCCCCGACTCGCCGCTGGCCCGGGAGTGCACCGAGACGCTCGAGGTGATCGCTCCCGAGGACACCGACGTCTACATGCCGATGACCTCGCGGATGATCCACCTGGCGCTGATCGACGTGCTCGCCACCGGCGTGACGCTGCGCCGCGGCGAGGACTTCCAGACCCATCTCAAGAAGATCAAGGACAGCCTGCAGGCCACACGCTTTCCCGCCCCGGACGCCGAATCCTAGCAGGGCGGCCACGCCGGACTTGCCCCCTCCGCCGCCAGGCTCAACAATAGCGCCCCCATTCTAGACAGGAGCCCCGCGATGCGACGGCTGATCGCCACCACCCTGATGCTGCTGGGCCTGGCCCCGGTGGCCCAGACCCAGGCCCAGGACACCTTCCGCTTCACCGCCATTCCCGACGAGGACCAGACCCGTCTGGTCGAGCGTTTCCAGAAGGTCGCCGACTACCTGGCCGACACCCTGGATGTCGACGTCGAATACGTGCCGGTGAAGTCCTACAGCGCCGCGGTGAGCGCCTTCCGCAACGACCAGGTGCAGCTGGCCTGGTTCGGCGGCCTGTCCGGCGTGCAGGCGCGCCGCCTGGTACCGGGCTCGCAGGCACTGGCCCAGGGCGTCGAGGACGCCGCCTTCCACAGCTATTTCATCGCCAATGCCGACACCGGCATCGCCGCCGACCAGGACCAGCTGCCCGAGTCGTTCGAGGGCCACTCCTTCACCTTCGGCGCCAAGACCTCGACCTCCGGCCGGCTGATGCCCGAGTACTACCTGCGCGAGCGCTTCGGCGAGGCCCCCGAGGCACTGTTCTCGCGGGTCGGCTTCTCCGGCGATCACACCCGCACCATCGCCCTGGTCGAGTCCGGCACCTATGACGTCGGCGCGGTCAACTACTCGGTGTGGAACGCCGCCGTGGAAGCCGGCCGCGTCGACACCGACAAGGTTCACGTGGTCTGGGAGACCCCCGCCTACCCCGACTACCAGTGGACGATCCGCGGCGATGTCGACGCGCGCTTCGGCGACGGCTTCACCGACCGCGTCCGTCAGGCCCTGCTGGGCATGACCGACCCGGACCTGCTCGAGAGCTTCCCGCGCCAGGGCTTCATCCCGGTCTCCAACGATGCCTATGCACCGATCGAGACCGTCGGCGAAGACCTCGGCCTGCTGCGCTGAGCATGAGCGTCACCGAACTGCTGTCGCTGGCCGACGAGGATGTCGGCCACGCCAGCCAGGTCGTTCTCCCCCGGCTGTCGCTGACCCTGCGCGTCGGCGAACGCATCGCCCTGCTCGGCCAGAGCGGGGCCGGGAAGTCGACGCTGCTGGCCACCCTGCGCCGGCGCCTCGCCGCCGACGCCGCCTGGTGCCCGCAGAGCCACGGCCTGGTGCCGCAGCTGGCGGTCTACCACAACGTCTACATGGGCCGCCTCGAGCGCCACTCGGCGCTGGCCAACCTGTGGAACCTGATCCGGCCCGACCGCCGGGCCTGGACCGAGATCGAGACCCTGTGCGGCGAGCTGGGCCTGGCCGGCCTGCTCAGACGCCCGGTCGCCCGGCTGTCGGGTGGCCAGCGCCAGCGCGTGGCGATCGCCCGCGCACTCTACCAGCGGCGGCGCCTCTTCCTTGGTGACGAGCCGGTGGCCAGCGTCGACCCCCACCAGGCCCTGCGCCTGCTGGCGCTGATCGATGCCCGTCACGACACCAGCGTCGTCGCCCTGCACCAGCGGGAGCTGGCGCTGTCCCACTTCGATCGTGTCTGGGGGCTGCGCGACGGCCGGCTGGTGCTCGACGCCGCGACCGATACGCTGACGCTCGACGACCTCGACCGTCTCTACCCCGACGCCGACGCCGCCTCCAGCGCCCCGGCCGACGAGGCCGCGCATGGCTGAACCCACCGCGCCGGGCATGCTGCGCGGCGACTCGCCCGGGCTGCGACTGGCCCGACGCTCGCTGGTGCTGGTCGCGCTGTGCGCCGTGCTGCTGCCCTTCGCCGACCTGTCGGTGGTCGCTCACGACCCCTGGGCGGAGCTGGGTCGCATGGCGACGGGTCTGGCGCTGCCGCACTGGGGCGAGCTGAGCTCGCCGCTCCAGGCCATCGGCCTGACGGTCAGCGTGGCGTTGTGGGGCACCCTGCTCGGCGTGCTGCTGGGCTTCCCGCTGGCGCTGGTGTTCTTCCGCTCGCGGCTGGTGCGCACCGGCTGCGCCTTCGTGCGGGCCATCCACGAGCTGTTCTGGGCGCTGCTGTTCCTGCAGGTCTTCGGCTTCTCGGCGGTGACCGCCCTGGCGGCGCTCGCCGTGCCCTATGCCGGCATCTTCGCCAAGGTCTACGCCGAGATTCTCGAGCAGACCCCGCGTGACGCCGCCGACAGCCTGCCCCCCGGCGTCGGCCGCCTGTCGCGCTTCGTCTACGCGGAGCTGCCGCTGGCCTGGGAGCGACTGGCCGCCTACACCCGCTACCGCTTCGAATGCTCGCTGCGTGCCAGTGTGCTGCTGGGCTTCGTCGGCCTGCCGACCCTGGGCTTCCACCTGGAAAGCGCCTTCCGCGAGGGCCACTACCATCAGGCCGGGGCGTTGCTCTGGCTGTTCTACCTGCTGATCGGCACGATCGGTGTCTGGGGGCACCGCCGTTTGCTGCCGCTGCTGGCATTCGCCAGCCTGTTCCTGCTCGGCCCCTGGCCGCACGTCGATGGCGACCTGCTGTGGCGCTTTCTCAGCCACGACCTGTGGCCGGCGCCGCTGCTGAATGGCGACTGGGCGGGGCTCATCGCCTGGCTGGGCGACATCCCCGATCTCGGCCCGGCGATCGGCAACACCCTGCTGCTGGGGCTGATGGGCACCGTGGGTGCGCTGGTCATCGCGCTGCTGCTGTGGCCGCTGGCCAGCCGCCACTTCGGCAACCCGGCCACGCGGCTGGGCGGACGCGCCCTGCTGGTCGGACTGCGCTCGACGCCGGAGCTGATGCTGGCGTTCATCTTCCTGCTGCTGCTGGGCCCGTCGATGCTGCCCGCCTGGCTGGCGCTCGCGCTGCACAACGGCGCGCTGATCGCCTTTCTCGCCGCCCGCCACGCCGACAGCCTCGAACCCGGCATGCCGGGACTCTCCGCCAGCGGCCGCTACGCCTACGAACTGCTGCCGCGTCTCTATCCCGGCCTGCTCGCCCTGGTCTTCTACCGCGCCGAAGTGATCATTCGCGAAACCGCCCTGCTCGGCATGCTGGGGGTCGCGACCCTGGGCTTTCACATCGATTCGAGCTTCCAGTATCTGATGTTCGATCAGGCGTTCTTCCTGCTGCTGGTCACCGCCGGGCTGAACATCGCCGTCGACGCCCTGGCACGGCGTTACCGGCCCCGCGAGGTAGTGATGGATGACCCGTGCAGCCGCTGACTCCCTCGACAGGGCCATGCGGCCAAACGCCGCGCTTCGAACGCACCCGACCCGCTTGCCTGCCGGCCGCGATCGGCATAGGCTTTCGCTTCATGATGTACTCACGCCCCTTCATTCTGCTGCTGGCGACGCCGGTGCTCATCATGCTGGCACTGGCCGCCGTCATCTTCGGTGGTCAAGTCATCGCCGACTCTCGCCGGGACCAGCAGATTCAGCAGACCATTGCTGCCAGCCTGAAGACCTCGGGCCAGGTCGAGCTTCTCAACCTGCAGGACGTGCAATACGGCTATGGGGTCTGCGGACTGTACCGCACCAGCGACTCCGACAAGGGCTATGCCTCCTTCTTCTACGACACCGTCAACGATCGCCTCTCGCTGGATGTCAAGTCACGCGCCTTCCAGTCGAACTGCAACCTGTCGGACCTCTGCTCCTGACGGCCGGATAGCGATGCATGCCGCGCCAATTCGTGCCGGTACCCTGCTGACCGGTGCTGCCGGATCTTTCGCGGCATCGACAGGGCGTGACGCCTCCCGGCAGCGCGATTTCCCGCCGAATACCGGCCCTTGACATAATGTCGCAGCGCCTTGAAGAAAGCCGGGCAATCGCTAAGGTAATGCGGATACCGCCAGGCATGCCGCGATCCCTTTCGCGGGCGACCAACCGGTTTTCCCTGACCGGTCCGGACCCTCGATGGCACCGAATGGAGACAAGACAGGATGGCAACAGACAGACGTGAAACTCGATGGCAAGCCTCTCCCCATCGGCTGATCCCGGGTCTGCTGGCCCTCCTGCTGATGACCGGCACCGCCCATGCCGAAGGCCTGACGGTGACCGATGCCCGCCTGAGCCTGATGCCCGGCGACACCCCCGGAGCCGGTTACTTTCATCTGCATAATGGCGGCGACGCCCCCGTCACCCTGGTGGGCGCCGACAGCGATGCCTTTGCCCGGGTCGAGATGCACATGAGCATGAACAAGGACGGAATGGCCAGCATGAAGCCGATTTCCGAACTGACGATCGACCCCGGCGAGACCCTCGATTTCGCTCCCAAGGGCTATCATCTCATGTTCATGAAACGTCAAGGGCCCCTGGGCATGGGCGACAAGGTTGATGTCACGCTCGATTTCGCCGACGACACGCGGCTTCCCGTGGTATTTGACGTGGTTTCGCCGGCCTCGCTGTAGCCGACGCCTGCAGGAATGGTGATGATGCATAAATGGCTACTCCCGCTGCTCGGCTCGCTGTGGCTGGCCGGATGCAGCGACAATAATTGGCGCACGACCGATGTCTCCGAGTTCATGCCGGACCTGGACTTCGAACTGGTGGATGAAAACGGCCGAGATGTGAGTGCCGAGGACTACCTGGGCAAGAACACGATCCTGTATTTCGGCTATACCCACTGCCCCGACGTCTGCCCGATCACGCTGGCCGGGCTCGCGACCGCCATCCGGAAGGTCGATGCCGAGGTTCGCGACGACATTCAGGTGCTTTTCGTATCGGTGGATCCCGGCCGGGATACGCCCGATGTCATGAAGCGCTACACGAACTACTTCGGCCCTCAGTTTATCGGCCTGACGGGCAGTACCGCGCAGATAGACGAGCTGACCAATCGGTATCGCATTACCTACGAATACGGCGACAAGGACGAGGAAGGCAACTACGACGTGAGCCACTCGAGTGCCGCCTTCGCCTTCAATAAACAGGGCGAGGCGGAGTTCATGATTCGCGACAGCGACCCCACCGCGAATGTGGTTGCCGATCTTTCCCGACTGGCGAAAAGGGGCTAGTCCGCACTCCCGCTCGATCCAGGGCCACGCTGCCGTGGCCGCTGGCCACGCCGCTCACCGTGCCGAGGGTATCGAAGCCCGCACACCTGACTCCCCCCCGCCGCCGCGGCTTGCGGCCCGCTCGCCCGGGCTGCGTGCCCCGTCGGCGTGATCCTTCGCGCGACTATCCTGCTCGGTCCGCGGGGTGTGACCACTCCGCCTGCTCGCCTCCCCCAACTAAAGTTAGACATCGCGCCGAATATTGATCGTCATCAAGGCTGCTAGGCTGGAAAGTTGAGACGTCTCACTATACTTTCGGACTGGTAAGACCAGTTCAGGGAGGGACTCGATGGCGGACCACAACGATCGGCCCCAACGTCGCGGCGACGCCGACGACGTCCATTGCCGGCATTGCAGCCTGAGATCGCTATGCCTGCCGCAGTCGCTCGACGACCGGGATCTGGAGCGTTTCAACGCCATCGTGCGACGGCCGGGCCACTTCAAGAAGGGCAGCCTGCTGGCACGGGAAGGCGCGCCCCTGCACAGCCTGCTCGTCGTGCGCTCGGGCAGCCTCAAGCAGGTCAGCCATACCGGCGGACGGGAACAGTTGACCCGCTTCTTCCTGCCCGGCGAACTGGTCGGCCTGGATGGCCTGGACACACTGCGCTACCCGGGGTCGGTGAGAGCGCTGGAAGCCGCCACCATCTGCGACATCCCCTATCCGAGCCTCGACACGCTGGCCACGCAGTTGCCCGACCTGCGCACCCAGCTGTTCCGCAGCATGAGCCGGACGCTGCGCGAGGATCGGCTGCTGATGGGGCACTGTCGGCCGAGCAGCGCCTGGCCACCCTGCTCTGCGAGCTGTCGGAGCGCTTTCGCCGCCGCGGCTACTCCGCCCACTGCTTTCGTTTTTCCAAGTCCCGCGCCGAAATCGGCAGCTACCTGGGCATTGCCATGGAAACGGTCAGTCGCGTGCTCGGCCAGTTCCAGCAGCAGGGCCTGGTGACCACCCGGGGCCGTGAAGTGCGGATTCACGACCTGGCGGCACTCGAGACCCTCGCCCGCGGGGACCGTCTGATGGTGCTCTCGCCGGTCCCTGCCGTGCCCGAGTCGCCCGAGCCTCGCGTGCTGCCCCTGGCGGTGGCCCGAGGCCGAGACGGACGCGCCACCCATCGCCGTCTCGGCCGTTAACAGGCCGAGGCGGCCCCCTCTCCTGGCATTTTCCCGGCCGATGCCTTAGCATCGGCGCTCCTTTGGGGAGTAGCCGATCCTCGCTGCTGACGACGGCGAGGAGGCCTGCATCAACAAGCTCGACGCCCACGTCGTGGTGCAGGCGACCGATTCCGGTTGGCGAGACCAAGGGCATACCGCGCGCTCGTGGTCGGGCGCGCGCGGCATGCCCCTGGCCAATCGCCCGACCCGGAGATGACCATGACCCTGGCTTCCACCCTTCTGCTGGCCTTCGCCATGTCCACGGATGCCTTCGCCGCCGCCATCGGCAAGGGCGCCGCCCTCCAGCGCCCCCACTTCCGTGAAGCCCTGCGCACCGGCCTCATCTTCGGCAGCATCGAAGCCACCACGCCCGTCATCGGCTGGGCCATGGGCATGGCCGCCTCGCGCTACGTCGCCGAGTGGGACCACTGGATCGCCTTCACCCTGCTGCTGCTGCTCGGCGGGCACATGATCAAGGAAGGCTTCTCGCAGAGTGAGGACGAGGAAAACGAACGCCCCACCCGGCACTCCTTCCTGCGCCTGGCGCTGACCGGCTTCGCCACCAGCATCGACGCGATGGCGGTGGGCGTCGGGCTCGCCTTCGTCGATGTCAACATCGTCTCCACCGCCGCGTTCATCGGCCTGGCGACCCTGACCATGGTGACGCTGGGCGTCATGCTCGGCCGCGTGCTCGGTCAGGTGGTCGGTCAGCGCGCCGAGATCGTCGGCGGCGTGATCCTGATCGGCATCGGCTCGCTGCTGCTGATGGAGCACCTCGGCGTGCTGGCCTGAGTCGGGCCATGGGCGCCACGGTGGCTCGAACGCGGTGGCCCGCAGGCGGCGACTCGCGTAGGGTATAGCCAGCGCCGACGGCCGTCCCGGCACGACGCGCAGCGCCCCCGGCAGTGACAGGATCCGGCACCATGACCTCGCCCTCTCTCCATCTCCAAGACTGGCGCGCCTGGCTCCCCGACGGCGACGCCGAGCGCGATGCCCGCATCGTCACCGACGCCCGCCCCGCCGGCCGCTCGCTGCCGGCGATGCTGCGCCGCCGCGTCAACCTGGCCGGGCGCGCGGTCGCCGACCTGCTCGCCGAGCTGGACCCCGGCGCGGACAGCATCCTGCTGCACGCCTCGCGCCACGGGGACGGCGAGCGCACGCTCGAACTGCTCTACGCGCTCGCCGAGGACGCCCCGCTGTCACCGGCCCGCTTCGGGCTCTCCGTGCACAACGCCGTGCTGGGCGTCTACTCCATCGCCAGCGGCAACCGTCGCTCCCTGCAGGCGATTGCCGCCGGCGGCGACGAACTGGCCGCCCTGTTCAGCGAGGCACGCGGCTACCTGGCCGAAGGGGCGCCGCAGGTCGTCGCCGTGTTCAGCGACGTGCCGGTACCGTCGCGCTTTGCCGGCCACGCGCCGGCGTCCCGCGGGGCGGCGGCGCTCGCCATGCGCCTGGCGCTCGACACCGGGCCGGTGATCCACGAGTCCCCCTGGCCGGGCGGCGGCGAGCCGCCGCAGCCCGCCGATGCCATCGCCTGGTTGCGTGACGGCGGCGAACTGGGGAGCCCGCTGCGCGGCCGTGCCTGGCGACTGGCCCCCTGATGGCGCTCGCCTCGACTCCGGCAATCCGCATGACCCGCCATCTCGATCAGCTGTGGCGCCAGTCGGTCACCCCCCTGGCCTTTGCCGGCTTCGCCCTCGCCGCCCTGACGGTGGGCGCGGTGTGCGCGCCCCTGATGCGGCTGACCAGCCCCGACCGGGCCGTCGCCCAGCGGCGCACCCGTCATCTGGTACGCCTGACCTGCCGCGGCTTTCTGGCCACACTGCGCCACGCCCGGCTGATCGACTACCGGGTGTCCGGCGTCGAGCGGCTGGCCGCCGGCGGCCGCCTGCTGCTGGCCAACCACCCCACCCTGATCGATGCCCTGTTCCTGCTCGCCTTCACCCCGAATGCCAACTGTATCGTCAAGGGACCGCTCGCCCGCCACCCGGTCACGGCCGGCGTGATCCGCGCCGCCGGCTTCATCACCAACCGCCGGCCACGCGCCACGCTCAGGGCGGCATGCCGGGCGCTGGCCGACGGCCAGTCGCTGATCGTGTTCCCCGAGGGCACCCGCTCGACGCCCGGACGGCCGGTGCGGCTGCGCCGCGGCGGTGCCGCCATCGCCGTGACCAGCCAGGCCGTCATCACCCCGGTGCGCATCGACTGCCGCCCCAGTACCCTGACCAAGGGCGAGCCGTGGTATCGTGTGCCGCCGCGCCGTCCCGCGTTTCGCATCGAGGTCGGCCCGCCGATCCCCCCGGGCATGCCGGTGCAGGCCGTACCGCGGACGATCGGCGACCTGACGCAGCATCTGGAAGCCTATTTCAACCGCCCCCACAAGGGATGAGGGAGCCATGACGACAGACCTGGAACACGAGCTCAAGCAGCTGATCATCGACACCCTGGAACTCGAGGACGTCACCCCCGAGGACATCGACCCCGACGAGCCGCTGTTCGTCGAGGGCCTGGGGCTCGATTCCATCGACGCGCTCGAACTGGGCCTGGCACTGCAGAAGCGCTACGGCATCCAGCTGGAAGCCGACAGCGAGGAAACCCGGCGCCATTTCGCCAACCTGCGCACCCTGGCGGCGCTGGTCGAGGCGCGCCGCACCCAGTAACCCGCGCTGACGCACGCCACCGCATGGACCGGCCCTCCCCCGCACGCCCGCCCGCCGGCCTGCTGATCGCTGCCGCGACCCTGGCCTGGCCCTGGCTGGTCACCCGCTGGCCGCTGGCCGGCGGCTGGCCCTGGCTGGTGATGCTGGTCGGGCTCGCCGCCTGGCGCCTGCCGGCCGGTCACAGGCACTGGGCCGCCTGGCTGGGCATCCCCGTCGTGCTGCTGGCGGCCGGCGGGCAGGCGAGCCTGGTCATCCGGCTCTGGCCGGTGCTGGTCAACGCCGTCCTGCTGGGCCTGTTCGCCCGCTCGCTGCGCCACCCGCCGAGTGCCATCGAACGACTCGCGCGGCGTCGGACCCCGGACCTGCCGCCCAGCGGGGTGCGCTATACCTACCGGGTCACCCAGCTGTGGTGCGCTTTCTTCGCCGTCAACGGCACGCTGGCCCTGGCCACGGTGATCCATGGCGATCCTGCATTATGGTCACTGTACAACGGCGGCCTGGCCTATCTGGCCATGGCCCTGCTGTTCGCGGGGGAGTGGCTCGTGCGCCAGCGCGTCAAGAAGAGGGCTTCGTCATGAACGACTCCTCCCTGCGCCGGGCTCGCTGGCGCGATCCGGACCCGACCCGGTGCGTCGAAGGCGCCCTGCTCGAGCGGCTGGCCGCCCTCGGACACCAGCTGGACACGGCCATCGCCGACGGCCTGACCATCGGCTACCGCAATCTGGCCGACCATGTGCCGCCGCCCGGCACTCAGGACGCCAACCTCGCCGCGATACGCCGCCTCTACGGCGAGCCGCTGGCGACGCTGGTCGAGCGCGCCGGCCTGCCGCGTTCGGTGATCGACAAGGCCCGCGCCACGCTCGACAGCGTGCCACGGCTGGATGTCACCACCTGGCTCGATGCGCCCGCCGGTGCGGCGGACCGCCGGCTGTGGCTGGGGCCGGTCACGACCGACGATGGCGCCACGCGCCTGGCCGCCACCCTGGTGCTGAACGGCGTCGACACGGCCGCGGAGCGCCAGCGCCTGGCGGCCATCGCCGACGCCCGGCCCGATATCGCCTACGTCGATCGCGTGACCCGTCTCTCGCGACTGCTCGGCGAACTGCGCCGGCATGTCAGCCTGTGGGTCGGCCTGGCCCTGGCCCTGCTGACGGCCGGGCTCGTCCTGCGCTACCGCCGGCAGGCCTGGCGCGTGGTCACGCCCGCGCTGGGGGCGCTGCTCGGCACCCTGGCGGTGTACGCCATCGTCGGCGTGCCGTTGAACGTGTTCAGCCAGCTGGGCATGCTGCTGGTGCTGGGGATCGGTCTGGACGCCGGCATCTTCAGCGCCGAGCATGCGCGGCGCCCGGCGACCTGGCTGGCGGTCAGCCTGTCCACGCTGACCAGCGTGCTGGCCTTCGGCCTGCTCGCGTTCAGCGCCACCCCGGCGCTGCACTATCTGGGACTGACCTGCCTCATCGGCCTGACGCTGGTCGGGCTGCTGGTGCCCTGGGTGCGTCCCGCCCCGCCTCGCATCAAGGAGAGACCGCATGGCGAACACTGACACCAGCGACGTGGTCGTGATCGGCGCCGGCCCAGCCGGCGCCCTGGCCGCCGCCCGACTCGCCGATGCCGGCTATCGAGTGCAGGTCGTCGAACGCACGCAATTCCCCCGCTTCTCGATCGGCGAGAGCCTGCTGCCCCAGTGCATGGAACACCTCGAGCGCGCCGGGCTGCTCGATACCGTCCTGGCCGGCGACTACCAGCTCAAGAACGGCGCCGCCTTCACCCATCGCGGCGTATCGACCGTCATCGACTTCCACGACAAGACCACGCCGGGCTGGTCCACCACCTTTCAGGTGGAACGGGCCGACTTCGACCAGCGCCTGATCGACGCCGCCCGGGCACGCGGGGCGCGGGTCGACTTCGCCACCACGGTGGAAACCGTCGAACCCGACGCCCGGCACCCCCGGCTCACGGTGCACGATGACACCGGCCACACCCGGCATCTCGAGACGCGCTTCATCCTCGATGCCAGCGGCTACGGCCGCGTGCTGGCCCGCCGACTGGGGCTGGCCCGCGACCCGCGACTCGAGTCACGCACGGCCCTGTTCACCCATGTGGCGACCGATCTCGATGCGCGCTTCGACCGCGACAAGATCCTGATCGGCGTGCATCCTGACGACGCGCGGCTGTGGTACTGGCTGATCCCGTTTCGCGACGGCCGCGCCTCGGTGGGCGTGGTCGGCGACACCGCAACCCTCGAGGCCGCCGGAAGCGATGCCGAAAGCCGCTGGCGGGCGCTGGTCGACGCCGAACCGCGGTTCGGCGAGCTGCTCGCCGGGGCCCAGCCGGTGCGTCCGGTGGAGTCACTGGCCGGCTATTCCGCCGACGTCGAGCGCCTGCACGGCCCGGGCTTTGCGCTGCTCGGCAACGCCGGCGAATTCCTCGACCCGGTGTTCTCCTCCGGGGTGACCATCGCGCTGCGCTCGGCGGACATGGCCGTGCCGCTGGTCGAGCGTACGCTGGCCGACGAGTCGCCCGACTGGGCAGCCGAGTTCGAACGCCCGCTGCGCGCCGGGATTGCCACCTTCCGCGCCTTCGTCGACGCCTGGTACGACGGCCGCCTGCAGCGCATCATCTTTCACCCCGACCCGCCCGCCGAGCTGCGCCGCCGGATCAGCGCGGTACTCGCCGGCTACGCCTGGGACCGCGGCAACCCCCTGGTCACCGCCAGCCGGCGGCGGCTCGACCTGCTGGCCGAGCTGTGCGGGCCTCTTCCGGAGGCCCGCCCATGAAACGCCGTCCGGTCTGGCCGGCCGCCTGCCTGGCATTGCTGCTCGGCGGTTGCTCGCTGGCCCCGCCGCTGCCGCCCGCGCCGCGCCAGTCTCTGGCCGCGACGGCGACCACCGTCCAGCGGCGCATCAGCCTGATGCCGGACGACACCCGGCGCGCACCCCGGACCCTGCTGGCGGTGCTGCGCGTCCGGGGCGCCGGCTGGCGGGCGGCCTTCCTCACGCCCTACGGTCAGCGGCTGGTGACCCTGATCCACGAGGACGGCGACAGCCGCTATCGCGAGGGCGACGTGCCGCTGGCGACGCTCGGCGACACGCTGCCGCCGGCCGACTGGCTCGCCGCCCGGCTCGACTGGTGCCTGTGGCCGGTCGCCGCGCTGCAGGCCGCCTTCGACGGCACGCCCTGGACGGTGGACGTCGCCGACGGAGCCCGTATCATTCGCCATCATGGGCGCACGGTGGCTCGTATTACCCCGGCCGACGCCGAGTTCGCCCGCGCCGAGACGGTGCGGCTCGACGATCGCCGGGGCGGCTACCGCCTGCGCATTTCCCCGCTGCCGGAGACCTCCCATGAGTGATGCCACTGTTCGATCGCCGTGCCGTCTCTCCGCCCCCGGCGTGGTCTGCAGCCTGGGCGACGACCCGCGGCACCTGATCGCGGCCCTGCGCGAAGGCCGCCGAGGGCTGACGACGAGCGATACCTTCACCCCCGGCCGACGCCTGCCGCTGGGCCGGGTGACCGTGCCATTGCCCGCCGACGAGGCCTGGCCGGCGGCGCACCGCAGCCGCAACAACCGGCTGCTGGCCCGGGCCCTCGAGCGCCTGGGGCCAAGCCTCGAGGCCGTGCTGGCACGCCACCCCCGCGAGCGCATCGGCGTGGTGCTGGGCAGCAGCACCTCGGGAATCGGCGAGACCGAGCAGGCCCTGGCCGTCGCCGGGCGTGACGGCCCGCTGCCCGAGGACTTCCAGTATGCGCGCCAGGAGCTGGGTGCCCCGGCCCGCTTCGTCGCCGAGCGGCTGGGACTGACCGGGCCGGTACATGTGCTGTCCACGGCGTGCAGCTCCAGCGCCCAGGCCCTGGCCAGCGCGCGACGCCTGCTGCTGGCCGGGGAGTGCGACGCGGTGATCGCCGGCGGCGCCGACAGCCTCTGCCGGCTGACGGTCAACGGCTTCGCCAGTCTCGAGGCGGTCAGCGACGCGCCCAGCCTGCCGTTTTCCGCCAACCGCGCCGGCATCAACCTCGGCGAGGCCGCCGCGCTGTTCTTGGTGACCCGCGAGCCCGGCGGCATTCAGCTGCTCGGCGCCGGCGAGAGCAGCGATGCCTACCATGTCAGTGCCCCGCGCCCCGACGGCAGCGGCGCCCGCGCGGCGATGGCCGCCGCCCTGGACCAGGCCGGTTGCGCGCCCGAGGCGGTGGACTACCTCAACCTGCACGGCACCGGCACCGGCCACAACGATGCCATGGAGGCCCGGGCGGTCAGCGAGCTGTTCGCCACACCCCCGGCCTGCAGCTCCACCAAGGCATTGACCGGGCATACGCTGGGTGCGGCCGGCGCGCTGGAGGCCGCGTTCTGCTGGCTGGCCCTGCACCACGGCTTCCTGCCGCGCCATGTGCATGACGGCGTCGACGACCCCGAGCTGCCGCGACTGCCGCTGGTCAACACTCCCGAAGGGGCGCCCCGCGTCGCGCTGTCCAATTCCTTCGCCTTCGGCGGCAACAACGTCAGCCTGCTGCTGGCCCGCGACGCGCCGGAGGACGGTCCATGACGCCCCTGCCCTGCGCGATCGCGCCCTACGTCCCCCAGCAGGGGGCCATGTGTCTGCTCGATCGCCTGCTGGCGGTGGACGAGACCTCGCTGAGTGCCAGCGTCGACCCCGCCACCAATCGCCTGTTCCATAGCGACGGCGCGGTGCCGGGCTGGGTCGCCCTCGAGTGGCTGGCGCAGGGCGTCGCCGCCTGGGCCGGCTGGCACGCCGCCCGGCACGGTGCGACCCCGGCGGTGGGCTTTCTGGTCGGCACGCGACGCTTCACCAGCCACCGCCCCGCCTTCCCGGTGGACCGGGCGCTGCGCGTGCAGGTCACGCGTGATTTCGTCGCCGACAACGGCCTGGCCCACTTCGCGGGCCGGGTGCTTGCGGCCGACGACGACACCCTGCTGGCCGAGGGCCGGCTGACCATCTTCCAGCCCGCCGACGAGGAGGCCACGCATGCCTGACTCCCGCCCCGACACCGTCCTCGTCACCGGCTCGAGCCGCGGCATCGGCCGCGCCGTGGCCCTGCGCCTGGCCCGCGACGGCTTCGATGTGGTGCTGCACTGCCGTCGCCAGCAGGCGCAGGCCGAGAGGGTCGCGGAGGAGATTCGCGCCCTGGGGCGCGCGGCGCGGGTGCTGTGCTTCGACGTGACCGATCGCGCGGCGGCCCGCGTCGCCCTGGAAGCCGACATCGAGGCCCACGGCGCCTATTACGGGGTGGTCTGCAACGCCGGCATCACGGCCGACGGCGCCTTCCCGGCGCTGACCGACACGGCCTGGGACAGCGTGCTGTCGACCAGCCTCGACGGCTTCTACAACGTGGTGCACCCGCTGGTCATGCCGATGATTCGTCGGCGGCGGCCGGGCCGCATCGTGGTGATGTCCTCGGTGTCCGGGCTGATCGGCAACCGCGGCCAGGTCAACTACAGCGCCGCCAAGGCCGGGCTGATCGGCGCGGTCAAGGCGCTGGCGGTGGAGCTGGCCAAGCGGCGCATTACCGTCAACGCCGTGGCGCCGGGGTTGATCGAAACCGACATGGTCGACGCCGAGGCCACCGAGGCGGCCCGGCGCGCGATTCCCATGCAGCGCCCGGGCACCGCCGACGAGGTCGCCGGCGCGGTGAGCTTCCTGTGCGGCCCGGACGCCGGCTACATCACCCGCCAGGTGCTCTCGGTCAACGGCGGGCTGTGCTAGCCGTGTAAACCCACCAGGTTGTTCACGGAAAGGCCCGGCCGGCTAACCGGAGTCACCTGTGGGAGGGGATTCATCCCCGACAGCGGTGTCCCGGTGGCGGGTTCATCGCGACTGAAGTCGCTTGTATGTTGGAAATGACCCAACACGGGCAGTATGGAGAAGACTTGCCGGGGTGGAGGGAC